>CAZXGE010000021.1:4647-10855 GCA_964640445.1 uncultured Candidatus Peribacteria bacterium | reverse complement strand
GGCTAGCTTTTGTTCCCGATCATGACGAAGAACATGAGGGTAAAAATGCAGGTCATAGCGAGCATGATCAAGAAGCAGAGCATGCACAGATGGCCTTGATGAATTTCACACCAACAACTAGCTATCAAATTCGAGTCAAGGCAAATAACGAAAATGTTGTTAAAGATCTGAAAATAGAACTGATTAATGCGCCAAGAGCAAATACAGAAAGTCGTTTTGCCTCATTTTTAGGTGATTTAGTCGCTAGCACTGAGAATGTTTTCAATAATCTTTATATTATCCCCCGTTCGACTTGGGGTGCGAATGAGTCCTTAAATTATATCGATACCAAACCTACTGATGGTAGTGGCACAGCAGAAAGTGAAGAAACCAACGATATCGACAGTTCGATTAAGCAAGGTGATTCTGATATCGAGAAAGTAATTTATGAAATTGATGGCAAAAAGCTACTTTGGCCTTTGCAATACGCCAAGAAAGTACGCTTTTTAGTGGTTCATCATACTGTTTCCAACATTGATCCCAATAAAAAATTATCGGCTACCGAGTCCGCTCAGATCGTGAGAAATATTCAGTATTTCCATGCCGTCAAGCGTCGTTGGGGTGATATTGGATATAATTATTTAATTGATCCCGAAGGTCGAATCTATGAAGGTCGCAGAGGTGGTGAGCGTGTGATTGGCGCTCATTCGATCCCTGTAAACCGTAGCTCAATTGGCATCGCTTTGATTGGTAATTATCAAACTGACAAACCAACAAAAGCTGCCCTGGAAAGTTTAGCTAAACTACTAGCCCAAAAAGCTGATTTACACAAAATTGACGCGCAGGGCTTCACAAGTTTCCGTGACAAAACCTACCCCAACATCAGTGGGCATCGGGATTCTGATGCTACCGCTTGCCCAGGCGAGAACCTATACAATGCTTTACCGACTGTGCGTTTCATGGCCAGTCAAAATCTGCTCAATCAGGGCAAAGTTCCTGCTGACAGTGTAGCCTTGGACCTTGATCCTCTTAGAGAAATAGTCAGTCTCAAGCCACAAGCGGAGGCGACAATTAAAGTTAAGGTTAAAAATATCAGCCAAGTGGCTTGGACGCCAAGCAATGCTTATTTGAGCTACTTCGACTCGGAACTAGTCCAAAAAGCAGTGAGTTTTCCAAGTGCTAACCCTTCCTACAAGGTAGGCATACTGAGCCAAAGCCGAGTAAATCCTGGTGAAACAGCTGAGTTTGCGATCAAAATTAAAAGTGGTGTAAGTAATGGCTTTATTGGACTTAATTTATTGCCAACAATCGACAATAAAGTCAAAAGACAAAATCCGATTTTTGTTCCAGTTTATGTCGAAGGTTTAGATTTTAAGTTTAAATTCGATGACAGTCAGCCAGATCTCAGTTTCGATCTTAAACCTGGTGAAACTCGCAACCTCAAACTTAAACTCAAAAATATTGGTTCATTTATTTGGAATAATGACGATGCGACAAAGGTGAAACTTGGTGTTGATGTACCTCGTGATCAAAATTCACAACTAATTGCCAATAAAATTGAGCAAACTGGCAGAATTTGGGCTACTAATAACAAGGTGGCCCCCAACGAAGCTCTGGATCTAAATTTGACGATCAAAGCCCCGCTCGAAAATGGTGTTTACAAAGAAGTTTACCGTCCGGTGATAGATGGTTTGAAATGGGCAGACGGCAGAGCTTTAAGCGTCACCGTCAATGTGGGATCTAGCCTAAATAGCCCTACAACTACTACCGCCAAGCAAAGTCGCTTTGCGGCTAGGCTCAGCGCCTTGAAAGCAAAAGCCCAAGCTCGTAAACAGCAAGCAGCAACAAACAAACCAGCCCCAAGCGTCAATACCCCAGTGACTACACCAACTACACCAAATGCACCAAATGCACCGACTGCAACCTCTGCACTCTTGGATGAGCAAATGATTCGTATCCACTTAAGCTACTTCAATATTGCCAAAACTGCCGTGAGCCTGAGTGAACAATACAATGTCATAGTGGATAATAAACTGATAGGCCAAGCTGGCAACAACAGCCAAATCTCTGTTTCGCAATGGAGCAACACACAAGTTGGCATTCAGTTTGGTGGAAAAAGTGTGACCGAAAAAACTGCGACAGGCAAAGTTATCCGCCTAGAGCCCGTCAACAAAAACTCTGGAACCAATATTTTCACTTTGGTTGACTATGAGAATCGACCTGCTTGGAACTTAGAACTCAACGACAATCAGTTTCGGGGTGCGGCTGAATTCCGAATTGATAACGAAAAACTGATTGTGATCAATGAATTGAAACTTGGCAATTATCTACATGGCTTAGCTGAAGTTTCCAACGGTAGTCAGCCGGAAATGATCAAAACGCTGTTAATTTTGGCTAGAACTTATGCAGCCTATTACCTCGATCCTGCCAAAGAAAAATTCAAAGGCAAACCTTACGACTTAGATGACAGCCCTGACCGAACGCAAAAATACTTGGGTTATGGCTTTGAAAAAAGAAGTCCAAATGTTGGCAATCAATATCCAAATGTGGCCAACTTAGTTGTAACATACAACGACAAAGTCGTAATAACCCCCTACTTCAGCCGCAGTGATGGCCGCACAAAAGCAGCCAAAGATGTCTGGGGCTGGACCGACACACCTTGGCTGCTCAGCGTTGACGATAGTCATTGTCCCGAGGCCAAACCGGGCAAGCAAGCCGGGCATGGCGTTGGCTTATCGGGTTGTGGAGCTAATATTTTAGCCAAAAATGGCAAAACTTATCAAGAAATCATTGAATATTATTATAGCGGTGTTAAGATTCAAGCTAAATAACTATACAAATTATGTCAGCAAACAACGGTCTCAATCCCGTACCTTGGGAAGGTGAACAAAGCTCCGGAGACCAAGCCGGAAACCCTACTAAGCAACAGTCAAAAGGCAATAGCGAAACACTCACATTAGACCAGTATGTTGCTATGGAATTAAACAGGATCAAATCTTTAAAAACTGCTGACGAACGCCTAGATGCACTCAAAATGCTAGAATTGAAACTGCAAAAAGCAGTAAGCAGCGTGCAAAAAGCCAAAACAAATCTCCTTAAAGACCTAATCTAATTGCCTTTGTACGGACTTCTAATTAACACAGCGACTGAACTCAAAGAACTAGCGGTTTACGCTGAACTAGATACTGGCATTAAAACCGAATTAAGCACTTGGCAAGCTGACAAATCTGATCTGACAAATTTACTACCAGCATTAGATGCTAATCTTGAGGCGGTAGGTATCAAAGCTCAAGATCTAACTGAACTAGTTGTTGTCGATGGACCAGGCTCATTTTCAGCTTTGAGACTGGGGATTGCTTTGGTTAATACAATTAAAGCTGAATTAAATCTCCCCCTCTATACAATTTCTACACCAGCATATCTGGCAGCTAGACTAGGTGGCCAGCAATCGATTGATTATTTTCTGCTAAAGGCTGGAGCCAACCAAGTTCACATCTTCGATCATAATTATAACCATTTAGAAATCGTAGACTTGAACAAATTTATTGAACAAAATTCAGCAACTGCCTCCCCTCTGGCTGTCGCCTCTGATTTTACGGAAAAATTAAATGCTAGTTTTTTAGATTTTAAGCAAAAGTTTCCCGATGCAAGAATTGAGCTTTTGACTGCTGATCAATGGCTACCGCTAGCTAATTGTTATTCTAAAATAGAAGAAAATAGAACACTGAGTCCGACAATTGTTATGCCTAAATATTTCAAGAGCCCACTGGGGTAAATATATGGTAGGGCAAGCCCAGTTGTGATGACACAAAAGGCTCACCCTACCATATATTTACTTAGGATTAGAGAATACAACCAACAGTTGTGATGACACAAAAGGCTCACACATTTTTATATTTACCTAATGCCATAGAATACGTGCCCAGTTGTGATGACACAAATGACCCACACTAACAAATGACCATTGCTTTGCTGTGGCAGTTCGGTTAGTTTAAGTTCGTGTTTAATTTGTCTAAATTATGGCGCGTTACAGTAAATCATTCCGCAAAATGCTGGCATGGCATGTTTTGGTAATTGCGGTTACCAGTATTGTTTTCTTTTGGGTTTTTCCGATTATTTCCATTTTATTTCCGATTGTGGCAACAGCAGCTGCTTATTATTGGTATAAACAATTAAGCAACTAATTATGCTGAGTGTAGTGGCAACGCCGATTGGCAATTTGGCTGATATTACATTGCGAGCTCTGACGACACTAAGAGAAGCTGATGTCGTTGTTTGTGAAGACACAAGGCAAACACAAAAGCTACTGAATCATTATGAAATCAAAGCAGCTAAACTGATTTCTTTTAATGCACATAGTGACGAGCGCAAAGTTCAGGAGATCATCAGATATTTAGCCGAAGGTCAAAATGTCGCATTGGTTTCTGATGCAGGCACTCCGGGTATTTGCGACCCTGGTTTTAAATTAGTTTCCCAAGCTGTGGAGCAAAATTTACCTGTGACTACGATCCCTGGTGCCAATGCCGCGGTTGCAGCTTTGGCAGTTAGTGGCTTTCCGATGCATAACTATTTATTCTTGGGCTTTTTGCCCATTAAGAAAGGGCGACAAACATTGTTAACTAGTTTAGCGGAAAATCCCTACACGATTGTTTTTTATGAATCAGTCCATCGGTTAAAAAGAACTTTAGCTGATCTTGTGAAATATGGACTTGGTGATCGTCAAATGTTGATTATGCGAGAGATCACAAAGCAATTTGAGCAAGCTTATCGTGGGAAAATTGTTGATTTGGAAAAAAGTCCGATTAAACTAAAAGGTGAATTCACTTTGATTATTGCACCAGATAATTTCCGTGAATCAAATTCCAACTAAAAACAAAATGGCCAATATCAGAATTTTGCGAATGTCCGCTCAGGGGTTTACCTTAATTGAAGTTTTGATCATTATGGTTATTATTGGCATTGTGGCCGCCGCGATGCTCAACTCGGGTGTTGGTAGCCAAAGAAAGGCGGTTTTCCAAACTAATGTGCAAAGCTTGGTAGCTCAAATTCAAACACAGCGTGTTTTGGCTACTAGCAATCAAGATCTGGAAGTCAAAGCCTACTCCCTCGAAATTGATAACAGTGCCGATGAACCCATCATTCGCTTTTTTCAAGATCGAGATGGCGATAATGAACTGAATAATAATGACGAAGTCAGCTCAGAATTTAATTTGCTAGACCTCACGAATTTTAGCCTTTTGGCTAGGTATTACACTTATCCTATAGGCGCTGAAGAATTTAGTTCCGAACCGGCAGTAACGGATAAAATTACGATTAATTTCCTGAGTAATCAACTGGGCGGCTGTACTATTTGGGCCAAGCCAGATGGTGGTCAAGCCATAGCAGCCGAATTAGTCCTGGTGGACACCGATAGCTCAACTGATTTCGAAACATTACTAGCTCGATCAGAAACGCAATTTTTGACTATTAATGCCGGGAGCTGTTTGACGGATTTAAGCCAAAAACCACTAATACCCTAACTGACTCTATGATCAAAATTCTCTTCAAAACCAGAGTCGGTGAGAGCTTAATCGAAGTGATTGCGGCGATGGTGATTGTTGTAATCAGTATTAGTTTGGCGGCGAATTTACTTCTTAACTCTACGGATTCGACAAATATTAATCGCGATTATTTATTGGCTGAAAATCTAGCATCAGAGGCACAAGAAGCTGTAGCTAACATGTTTTATAGTAACATCATCAAGTATGGCACGGGCAATTTGCGTGATTGCTTTTTGACCTATCAAACGGCCAGCAACGGTGAGTATTTTTTGGCTGAAGAATGTGAAAACAATCTGATTCTCGACCCTGTGGCTAATCGCTTGAGCGTGGAATCGATCCCCGTGCGCAACTACGAAACAACAGATCTACACTGGGATATTAGTCGTGATGTCCAAACAAATCTCGATTTGACTGATCCTAATCTCGACCCTCAACCTTTCCGTCTCTATAAGAAACAAATTGATACTGACAATTATATCTACACTTACGAAATAGCTGGCAATACTGCTTCCCCCTACTATCGCAGCGTGAGCCTGACGACAACTGCCGATCAGCCATTAACCGTGGAAATCGTAGCCAAGGTTCAATGGAATGATGGCAATAAAATTCACACAGTTACAGCAAAAAATAGTTTAGCCGCCAATGACTTAATAACCGCCAATTAAAACTATGTGGAAAAAACATTTTAA
>CAZXGE010000021.1:0-4637 GCA_964640445.1 uncultured Candidatus Peribacteria bacterium | reverse complement strand
GTTTCAAAAAATAATACAAAGGAACATAAAATAAAATAATTTTCCACCTCGGTGTCTGAGCGTAGTCGAAGCCAAGGTCGGGGAAAGAAAAATTTAAAAAGGATAATAAAATGAGATTACCCCAGCCCTAAAGGGAGCTCATTTTATTTCCTAAACCTATAAATTTTCCACAATCGGTGGCAGAGCCTGTCGAAGCCACAACACAAATAAATCCGTTCGGAAAAAACATTTTAAAACACCAAATAGTTTTGTTGCCAGTTTTAGAGCTGCGAGACCAGCGTTCAGCTTGGTGGAAGTGTTAGTGGCGTTAATGATTTTCGGCATTATTGCGACTGTGGGCATGAACACTTTTATCACAACCTATCGAGCAACCCAATCTAGCAATGTGGAAAATGTGCTCCTAGAAGATGCTAGATACATTATGGCTAGATTAAAAGCTGAGATTGCGCAACAAAACATCGATTACGAGGAATATTTTTCCAATTTGGTAATGCAGTCCGATAAAGATCAGGAAGACCGAATTTATGGACAAAATCATGGCTATTACGCATGGCAATTTTATAATGGTGGCAAAAATCCGGGTAATAATCGGGAAGATGGCTTGGGCTCACTTTGCCAGCTCAACGATGGCACATTCAAACCTTTGGGCACAAATGGCTGTATTACAGGTTCTTTGGCGGAATCAGAAGACAATAGTACGGGCCGATACCCTGCCAGTCATCGGATATTGGATCCAACAAATGAAGTAGTGGAAACGACAAACGCCTTTTGTGTAACTAGTGACCCCGGCGCTGAGGCTTACAGCTTTTTGGCGCAAGTAATTGGTAATAATAATTGTACTGAGCTCACTTTAGCTGATCATTTTTTGCAAGAAGAGCTTTATTTGGTCAACAAAGAAACGACACAAAAGACGATTATCAGAGCCAAAACTGTGACTATCGATAACCAAGAAATTCAGACCTTGGCCCTTAGCCGCCTAAACGAGGTGGAAACTACAGGTGCGGTCAAAAAGTTCACTTGCGCACCGGAATACCCTTGCGAAAATCTGGATGATGACGATACAACTTTGGAACCTTCCCGGATCGATAGCGAACGCAATTTATTTGAAGATTTTTTACCAATCACACCACTCAGGACAAACATCAAAAGTGTTAAGTTTTTAATTACGCCACTGGAGAATCCTGAACTAGCTTTTGCTGAAAACTTCAGCTCGGTGCGGATTCAGCCGCAAGTGACGATATTGTTGACCGTTGAGCCGATCGATCGAGTCAAAGCCTTATTTGGTCGCAAAAATCTCGAACTAAGCCTGCAGACGACTGTGACGACGCGGGTGCAGTAGAAACTGTTTGTAACATGGAATATTGTAACGGGGCAGATTTTTTTTACATATGCCGGAGATTATGCTATAATATAAAGATTAGTTTAACTTTAGCTGATGAGCCTAGGTATACCACAGCCGCAGGAACCGGTAGAGCAAGCCCAAAATACAGAACATCCGACTGGTTTAAATGCAGCTTTGGAGGCCTTGCGAAGAGCTTCGTATGGAACCAAAGAAGAAGTTCGGGCAGCATTGTTTACTGTCTTGTCGCAAATTCCTCTGGAACTTAGGCAAGAGCAAGTATTGCTAAGATATTTGGATGATCATGCAGTAAATACTCAGGCACTAAACCGCAAAGAAATCGATCTTTTCTCAAAACTCTCAACCGCCGATGTAAATCTTCTCTCAAAACTCTCAACCGCCGGTGTAAATCTTTTCTTTGCCCTCGCCGTTCGTGAGGGATTTAATTGGCAAGCACAACTAGAAGCAGCACAACAAAATATAGAGAGAGTCAACGCAGCCAACAGCGGACTCACTCTGGTAAGAGAATACGATCTTGCAGCCTTGATCAATGCTTTGGCCGCTCGAAATAATCCCGACAAGTTGCAGGCCAACCTAGCCTTGATGAAAGAACCGACCTTGATTATCGCGCCGCAGGGATTAACTCTGAACCACCTACGCGCGTCACTGACTTATAATGGTTTAGCTCCATATGTGGATAATCTGTATAATCCTGATCAAAGCTGCGCCAGAGCTACTGTCTATATCATCGATGCCGGCGATACGACTGATATGAAAACCCAACCGCCAGCGATCCAAGGACTTAGCCCCTTAACCACCACCAGACAACAGATCCGAGACATCATGAACGAGCTTGGGATCAAACTCGATGCTCATGGCTACGCACTACTGGCCAATCTGCTGATGAGTAGAGACCCGCAAGTCTTACTGGACAATGGTCTTCCCATTAGTATCTTGAACGGGCATGATTCCCCCAATAATTCTGCCTATGTTGCGGACGCCGGCTTCTCTGAAGATCAGTTCGATTTCACCTTCGATGACCGTTTCTTTGCTAGCAATGCTGCCCGGGCGCGTGTCTCGGTGATGGCTGAGCTTTGAGTCCTTGAATATTGATTTTTGGCTTTGCCTTTGATGGTGGAAGGATCGCTAAAACTAAAATGCATCAAAAAGCTTCAGATTGTCTGATTGCCGTGCTTCCTTTACAATACAATGACTCTAAGAATTAAATAGGATTGTTTTCAACCACCGATTTCAGTAAACTAGCTTCTGCAAATCAATAAGTAATTAAAATGGCTGCTATGACATACAACCCGCAAGCTAGTGAGCAAAAATGGCAAGAATGGTGGGAGCAAGAGCAAATATACAAAGCCGATCTTAGCAACGAGCAAAAGCCACGCTACTACAATTTGACGATGTTCCCCTATCCTTCCGGCGACAAATTGCATGTGGGACATTGGTATAATTATGCACCTTGCGACAGTTGGGGGCGATTTATGCGGATGCGTGGGCACAATGTTTTTCAGCCCATGGGCTTCGATAGCTTTGGCTTACCTGCAGAGAATTATGCAATTAAAACCGGAGTCCCCCCTCGCACTAGTACGATGGCCAATATCGAGACAATGCGTGAACAGCTGAAGGCAATGGGTGCCATGTGGAATTTTGACCAAGAAGTGATTACATCCGAACCGGAGTATTATCGCTGGAGTCAGTGGCTATTTTTGCAACTATACAAACAAGGCTTAGCCGAAAAACGCAAAGCTCCGGTAAATTGGTGTCCAAGTTGCCAAACAGTTTTGGCCAATGAACAAGTAGACGATGGCGTTTGTGAGCGTTGTAAATCGACCGTTACCAAAAAAGATTTAGTCCAATGGTTCTTTAGAATTACTGATTATGCGGAAAAATTGTTGGATTATAGCGAAGTTGATTGGCCAGAAAAAACAATCGCCATGCAGCAAAACTGGATTGGGCGTAGCGAAGGTGCGGAGATTGATTTCGAAATTTTAGGCAGTGAACACAAACTTAGAGTTTACACAACGCGCCCCGACACTTTATTTGGGGCTACATTTGTTGTTTTGGCACCAGAACATCCGCTGATTAAGGAGCTAACTACTGAAGTTTATAGCGATGAAGTTCAGCAATATATCGAAGCTACCAAACTAGTTACTGATATCGAAAGAACCAACCAAGAGCGTCCCAAAACCGGCGTATTCATTGGTGCCTACGCAATCAACCCAGCGACAAAAGCCAAAATTCCAGTTTATACTGCTGATTTTGTTTTAATGCATTATGGCACAGGAGCGATCATGGCTACACCTGGACACGACGAACGCGACCACCAATTTGCGCAAAAATTTGGCTTACCAATCAAACAAGTTGTTAGCTCGGCTGCCAATTTAGAACTGGATGTAAATGCTGCTCCCTTTACTGAATATGGCTATGCGATCAATTCGGAATTTCTCAATGGCTTAGATACAAAAACCGCAATTACCAAAATGATCAACTGGCTTGCTGAACAAAATCTAGGTGAAGGCAAAGTTAATTTCCGCCTGCGTGACTGGTTGATTTCTCGCCAACGTTACTGGGGTGCGCCGATTCCAATTGTTTATGACCCAAGTGGCAATCCTGTAGCGGTTCCAGAAGAACATTTACCGTGGCTTTTACCAACAGATGTTGAATTTAAGCCGACAGGAGTTTCACCATTGGCCCAATCAGCAGAACTAAAAGCACGAGTTGAAAAAATCTTTGGTCCAGGTTATACCCCAGAAATCGATACAATGGACACATTTGTTTGCTCCAGCTGGTACTATTTCCGCTACCTAGCTTGTCATAACCAAGACCAAGCCCTAGATAACAAGCTCAATCAGGATTGGCTGCCTGTAGATATGTATATCGGTGGGCCGGAACATGCTTGTATGCATTTGCTCTACGCCCGTTTCATCAACAAAGTTATGTATGACATGGGGCATACAACACATAAAGAGCCTTTCAGAAAACTAGTTCACCAAGGTCTGATCACCAAAGATGGTGCCAAAATGAGTAAATCCAAAGGTAATGTTGTTAGCCCCGATGAATTTATCAAAGAGTATGGCTCCGATGTTTTCCGCATGTATTTAATGTTTTTGGGACCATTTAAAGATGGTGGTGACTGGAATGACAAAGGTATCTCGGGAATTGCTCGTTTTGTGAGCCGTTTAGACAAAGCCCTAAGCCAAACTCCAGTTGTAGAAAAGCATGAAGAAGTTGACCGATTGACACACAAAACAATTAAAAAAGTAACACAAGATTTGCTAAACATGCA
>CAZXGE010000020.1:0-10897 GCA_964640445.1 uncultured Candidatus Peribacteria bacterium | reverse complement strand
TTCTATTGATGCTTTTCAGTCAAAAGTAAACAGTGATGTAAATAAACTTGGAATTAGTCAGGCGCAAGCCATTGAAAACAATAAAGGTATGTTGCAGAAAAATTCGTACACCTATCTTCAACCTGAGTATGTGCGTTCATTTGAATTTGGTGATTATCGTTATCATTTGTTACGGATTTGTCCTGATGTGCCGGATATGTTGGTGCGCGAGAGTTTGAGTGCTGGTTTTGATTTGATTCGAGCCATGTCTGAGTTTGCCGTGAAAGCTAAGGAGAAGCCACGCACACGCTACATTGGTGAGATATATGAAGCTCATGATTATGCCCAGATTTTTGCCGAGTTGACTAAATTCGATGCCAGATTTGTCGAAGCGCCTAGTTCATTGAAGTCTGGTAATTATGTTTATTGGACTGAACCTTCAATTTATACTTGGAATGCATTTGGTTATCGCAAGCCAGTTAAAACAGGTACTTATCCTGAATATGATCTTGATCGTGAATTTAAATTTTCAGAAGAAGAATTGTCATTGTTTGCCAAAATGAAGTCTTTGCAAAAAGAGCTTAATGTCGATAAATATATTCTGCCATATGATCATTTGGCGACTAGGGTATATTCTCATGATCGTGAGCATGCAATTTTGGAGTTGATGCGGATGAGTTGTTATTATTATTGGGGTTCATTTAATATTGATGATCAGAATTCTTCGACAAATGTGACTCGGCCAGTGCATGATTTTGGTTTTGGCCAGATCCAGCATCATGATGAGTATGGTAATGCAATTATTTTGAATAAAGAGGCGATGTCACCGGCGAAAGTTTTTACAGCTAATAACACGCCTTACTATGTGAATGATTTTGTCAATCTGCCACAGCCGACGGAAGCTTTTGTTAGGAATTTTGGCCGTAGAATGCATCATCTTGCCGTTTCGGTGCGTGATGGTTATTTCGAGGAGGGGCAAGCGATTGATGGAAATAGCTATTTGTTAAATGGTGTTGGCGAACTTGCTGATGATCACAAGCGGACTTATACATATGTAGATTTTGTTGTCGATCAATTAAGAAAGGCCGAAAAGCAGTTTTTGGCTGATGTGGTTGGTTCTTGCGAGGAGGGGCTTAAGCAAATTTTTTCGAAAGCTTCGGAGTATTCATTTTTGATTACGGAATATATTCAAAGATGTAATGAGTACGCTGGTTTCTTTACTAAGAACAATGTTGCTGCGTTGACGGCTGCTGCTGGTATGGATGAAAGTGTTCAGAAAACGGCAGAAACACAATATGCGCAAAGTTTCAAAGAAGCTTAGGTGTTGATTTTGTCAAGCGTTACTAATTTGCAGTTTGGTAAATTTTGTTATAGTTAGTTGGTAATTAATTTAAAATTAAAAGAATATGTCACCTGTTGTTGTTTTATTGATCATCGTCGGTCTGTTCGTTTTGGCATTTGTAGTTCTTTATAATTCACTTGTTGCTAAAAGAAACGAGGTGGAGGAAGCTTATAGTGGTATTGAGGTGCAAATGAAACGCCGTTTTGATTTGATTCCTAATTTGGTTAATACGGTTAAGGGTTATGCTGAGCATGAAAAGTCAGTGTTGAATTCTGTAACTGAGGCTAGAACAAGAGCTATGGGTGCTACGGCTGTTGGCGATGTAGCCCAAACTGAGAATATGCTTTCTTCGACATTGAAATCATTGTTTGCCGTTGCTGAAAACTATCCTGATCTTAAAGCTGATGGTAACTTTGTTAAGCTGCAAGATGAGTTGGCTGATACAGAGGATAAAATGATGGCTGCTCGTCGTTGGTATAATTCAGCAGTGAAAACTTATAATGTTGCGCTAGAGACTGTACCAACAAACTTCATTGGTTCAATGTTCAAGTTTATGAAACGAGAATTTTTTGAACTTGCTGCTGATGAGCGTGCTGCTGCGGAAAAAGCGCCTGAGGTTAAATTCTAGTTTTATTTTTTAGAGTTTTATTTTCATGGACAATAAGTTGGCTAATTTGCCTATACCGCTTGGTGCACAGATGCGTAAGAATCGTTATCGTACGGCTTATTTGTTTTTGGTTTTTCCAATTATCATTTTGGGCTTAAGTTATCTAGGTTTTCTGATTTCTGGTTTTTTTGTTAAAGACCCAACATTGGGTAATCCGATTGAACTAGCTAATCAAATGATGTCTACTGTTGGTTTTTGGATTATTGTCGGTGTTTTTGTTTATTCTCTGATTAGTTATTTTTTCGGTAGTAGAATGTTGTTGGCTTTTGCTGGTGCCAAGCCAATTGAAAAGAAAGATGCTCCTGAGTTGTATCGTGTGGTGGAAAATGTTTCGATTGCTGCAGGTTTACCCAAAACGCCAGATATTTATATTATAGAGGATCAGAGCTTGAATGCTTTTGCAACTGGGTTGGGGCCTAAAGATGGTAAAGTGGCGATTTCGCGTGGTTTACTTGAGCGTTTGACTAAAGCTGAGCTTGAAGGGGTGATGGCGCATGAGATTGGTCATATTTTGAATCGAGATATTCGTGTGATGTTGTTAGCGGTTACCCTTGTCGGTGCAATTGAGATGATTGGTGAGATTTTGATCAGGATCCAGAGTGGTGATCGGGAAAAATCGGCTGTGCCATTTTGGGTTGTGGGGATTTTGTTTTTGACGATTGGTGTGCTTTTGGGGACTTTGACGAGATTTGCTATTAGTCGCGAGCGCGAATATTTGGCAGATACGACCGCTGCTTATTTGACGAGTAATCCTAAAGCGTTGGCGTCGGCTTTGGCAAAGATCGCTGGTGATGCCAGGATTGAAGTTTTGGATGGTAAATCGAGTATGGCTGGCCTTTGTATTGCTGATCCGACCGAGGCGGGACATGAGGAGCATGCTTTGGGATTGTCCAATCGCAGTGCGGCAAAAGAAGGTGAAAAAACAGATCAAAAACCGAATTGGTTTGTGCGTGTTTGGCGTAATGCTTGGTCTACGCATCCACCAATTACAGAGAGGATTGACAGATTGGAGAATTGGGGGTAGGTGGGGGAGATTCTTGCAGAAGTAATTCTAGATAACCTGGGTTGACTTTTTTGTTTTTTGGTTTATAATTCGGCGGGTTTTTAATTGTTCTTATGAAAGATCTTGCACGGTTTGCAGTTCCAGTTGCTGAAGGTGATGGTCGTATGAATTTTGTTCTTAGGCAATTGTGGGCAGGTACTGCTGCCTTAAATCAAGAGGGGGTGAATGTTAGGTTGCCTTCTGATGCCGCTAATAATACAGGTTTTGCTCATCGATTAGCCTACTATGTGCCGGAAGATACTAAGGCTGATACAGGCGGTAGAATTGTTGGTTATCGAAAAATGGTAAACCAAGTATTAGAAGGGAGGTTGGTTAGTGAGCGTGCTATTTGTGAATCTACTCATAAATTAGGTAAAGATTGGCCTGGTTTCTGTGAGGCTATTGATCAAATTAGAGTGCTACTGGCTAATTCTGATCCTAGTTCTTACAAGCAGTTTTATCAAAGAATTGATAGTATCCTAGAGCCTTATTTGCATCATTTTCCAATTTGGAATATTGGTCGTTTGCGTAGAGAAGTTTTAAGAGACCTTTTTTAATCTACCCCCAAACATACGCTGCTAGTTCATTGAGGCGGTTGGCGTAGCCCCATTCATTGTCGTACCAAGCTAGGACTTTGACGAGGTTGCCACCAACTACGCTGGTATATTCGCTGTCGACGATTGCGGAATGTGGATTGCCTTTGAAATCTGAGGAAACCAATTGTTCGTCGGATACAGCTAGGATGCCTGCCATTTTTGTTTGTGCATAGTTGCGGAACATTTCGTTGATTTCGTTCTCTGTTACAGATTTTTCTAATTCAACGACAAGATCGATTAGTGAAACCGTGGGGGTGGGGACGCGTACTGATAAGCCAGTGAAATTTTCGGCAACAGCAGGGTAGACAACTTTGAGGGCCTCTTTGGCACCAGTGGAGTTGGGGAAGAAATTGAGGGCTGCGGCACGGGCGCGGCGACGATCTTTGTTATTGCCGTCAACTAAGTTTTGGGTTGAGGTGTAGGAATGGACTGTGGAAACCATGCCGCGTTTGATTTGGAAACTTTCGTGTAAGGCTTTAACCACTGGTGTTAGACAGTTGGTTGTGCAGGAGGCATTGGAAATGATGTGGTCGGTTTCTTTGTTGTAGGTTTCTTCGTTAACGCCCATACAGATAGTACGCATTTCACCTGTGCCTGGAGCGGAAATAACGACTTTTTTGGCGCCAGCTGTAAGGTGTTGTCCGGCTGATTTCTCATCAACGAAAGCGCCGGTACATTCCAGGACGACATCGATTTGGTGTTCTTGCCAGGGGAGAGCTAGGGGGTCACGATTAGAAACTACGAGAATTTTTTTGCCGTTGACGATTAAATAATCTCCTTCAACTTTAAGATCGGCATTTAGTTCTCCATAAAGCGAATCGTATTTGAGTAGGTGTGCTGCTGATTCGGCTCCTTGGCTATCGTTGATTACAACTATGTCGAGCAGTTCATTGACTAAATTGGCACGCAAAGCTAGTCTGCCAATGCGACCAAAGCCGTTGATGGCAACACGAGGTTTCATAGAAGTTGATGAGATGATAATTCTTCGCTAATATATGCTTGTTTTATTCTTTGGCAAAGTTAAATATGCAACAAAGTATTGCTAGTGCTTTAAAAGATTCTAAAGTTGCAATCAGTGAAACTGATACTTGCTTGGGCTTTTCTACTAGTGTTTTTAGTCGTGATGGACTTGCGAATTTGTATGATCTGAAAGGTATGGATCGCAATAAGCCGACTAGTATTTTGGTGGATTCGCTGGATATGGCGGAAGAATTTGCTGTGGTCGATGAATTTAGCGCGATGATTATGGCTGAGATTTTGCCTGGTCCTTATACGATTTTGTTACCGAGAACTGCAAATTTGCCCGATTTTTTCAATCCTGGTGTGGAAGATGTTGGTGTCAGAATGATTGCTGGATTTCCGATTGTGGAGGTTGTGCGTGAACTGGGGCATCCAGTGACGACTACTTCAGCGAATCGACATGGTCAGCCCACTGTGAGTAGTTATCGGGAGTTGATAGAGCAATATCAGGATGTGGAAAACCGTGAACAACTCTTGGCTAATTTGGTTAATTTGTTACCAGAAGAGCCATTTACAAAAAATGGTGCTTCGACAATTTTGCGGATGACTAACGGACGGATTCAATTATTGCGTATTGATATAGGGCATCAGGAACTTGTAGAAAAATTCGCTCGATACATCGACTGATTCTACAATCAGGCTGACTAGAATTAAAGCGATTAAGTTGCCTAAGGCACCGGCGATCATTGTGCGTTTAAAACTTAGGCCAGCGAGGTAGCACATAACGATGCCGGTAAATGTGCCGCTGAGCGGCAGGGGTAGGGCAATGAAAATTGTTAGACCGGCTGTTTTGAGCGTTTCCATCCAGGGCTTTCTTTGACTTTTGGTGGCGGCAATTAATTGGTTAATCTTCTTTTTGATAAAATTTTGATCAGAAAAATGTTGATGTAAATAATGAATGAAGATGGCCAGTAGGGTAATTGCTGTTAGTGCGCCAAGGTAAGATGCAATGAAGGCCGGGATAAATCCCAGTCCTAATAATTTATAGCCAATTGGTAGGGCAAAGCGAGCTTCGATCATCGGAACGCCAGCGAGTAGATAGGTGATCAGTAGTTTTGTAAACATTTTACTATATTTAGTGGTTATTGGTATTTCTGGTCACAAAATTTTGTGTTTTTATGGTTGGATTAGTGCTATTATAGCTGCTTTTTCGAGATTGTGAATAAAAAAATAATGCAATAATGTTGAGCTAATACAACTGTATTTGAGTGGTGCAATTATTGATTATTGTTAGCGGTTACTGCCTGTTTGATTAGTCGTTGTTTGTGCATAATTTGTGCACAATTTGTGTAAAGGCTGGTTGACCTTTGGTTCTTTACCCTTTATTCTTGCGGTTACTTAAGTGCGCAAATAAGTTATGCACTTTTTGCACACAACTTTTGAACGCTTGCTAATTTAGTTCAAATATATATTAATCTCCAAAATGACTACTTGCACGATTGAGCATAAACCAGTTTTGCTTAGTGAGACTATGGATTTATTGTCTATAGAAAGCGATGATGTTGTTTTTGATGGTACTCTGGGCTTGGGTGGTCATAGTGAGGCTATTTTGGCTAAATTGGGTAAAGAGGGTTTTTTAATTGCTACTGACCTTGATTCTGATAATTTAGAATTTGCTAAGAGTCGTTTGTCTAAACATGATTTTTCGGCAAAATTTGAGCTGGTAAATGCAAGTTATACAGATTGTCAGGATTTGATAAAGCAATTTGCCGTTGGATCATTGAATAAAGCTTTGCTAGATCTAGGTTTGTCTTCGCCTCATTTGGATGATGAGACGCGTGGGTTTGCCTTTAAAAAGGACGGTCCATTGGATATGAGGTTTGATCGAACGACTGGAGTTTCTGCTGCTGATTTCTTGAGAAGCGTTAATTTGGAGGAATTAATTATGGTTTTTAGGAAATTTGGCGAAGTAGATTCTGCACCTAAATATGCAAAGGTTATTGTTTCTGCAATTAAATCTGGACAAAAAATTGATACAACTTTTGAGCTTGTGAATACTTTGGATTCGCATTTGCCAATGAAGCATAAGAACAAAATTTTAGCTCAAATTTTTCAGGCTTTGAGGATCGTTGTGAATGATGAGCTTGCTACTGTTGAGCTTGGTGTTTCGCGTTTGTGGCAGAGTTTGGGCGTGGATGGTAAGATTGTGATTATCTCTTATCATTCTCTTGAGGATCGTATCGTGAAAAGTTTTTTTGCTGATAAGCTTAGGTCTTGTGTTTGCCCTATGGAGCTCTTGGTTTGTCAGTGTGCAGGTACACCGGAAGCTCTAGCGTTGGTGAAGAAAGTCTTAGTTCCAACTGAGGAAGAAGCTGAGGCAAATCCTCGTTCTCGTAGTGCAAAACTACGTGCTTATCAAAAACTTCGTTAATCATTAACTTATTTCTATGTCTGGTTATTCATTGAATTTGGAAACGGGAGAGTCGAGTGTGAATGTTGAGGATACTGCGCGAGTTCTGCCAGATATTGGTTATAATGATGGTGTTGTTAGTCCGTTGGTTAAGAAGCAAATGTTATTACTAATGATCGTGCTTGTTTGTTTAAGTTTTGTTTATATTTTCGGCTTTAATGGTTTGTCGACTAGAGGCTATGAAATTTCGAGATTGGAAAAGGAGCGTGTGCGTTTGTTGAATGAGAGAGAGCAAAATAATGTTTTGTTATCTGAAAGTCAGGCACTTGTTACTTTGGAATTTAAATCAAAAACTCGAGGGATGCGCTATGCGGATGCCCCCGAGTTTTACTGGTCTGATAATGAATCTCGATTAGCGTTGAACTAGTTTGCTAGCTAGGCTTACTAATTCGGAGTAGGTGAGATTATCTTTTGGTCTGAATTTGTTGGCTGATGTTGAGATGATTTCATGTTCGATTGCTTTTTCCAATGCTTTTCTTAGGTCATTATCGCCGTTGATGTCGCTAAAGTAGCTGTTGGCATTAATGACTTTATTACGTTTTAGATCTGGTGTCATTAGATCTAGCATTTTCAAAGCGTCACCACGACTGATTTTGCTTTTGCTTTCCATGTTTACTTTAACTTCTTTTTTGATTGCCTTAGCAAAGTATTGAAGAGTTAATGAGTCTGTAACTTCTTCTTGGAAGCTATGTGTTTTGCTTTCTGCTTCAGTTGTGATACCGAAGATGATTGTTTTGTACATAGCGTCTTTATACCAGATTGGAGCGTCTAGTTTGGCTAAAGTTCTTGTTGGTGCTTTTTCATTTTCTACGATAACGAAGTAGCTGAAATGAGGAGTTTTGAAAGATACTTTTTTGCCATCAAGTGTTTTGTTGACTTTGTTGGTGACAAATTCTAGGCGTTTGGTTTTTTCGTTATAGTACCAGACTTCTAGATTACCAACTTCTTTGAATTTCTCGCCGACTTCGATTTTGACTGTTGCTTCTTTGCTTAGTTCCACATGGCTAACGCTAGTCCGAATGTCGATACCAAATTTGGGCTTGAGTCCAAGTTCTAAGTTGGCTAGTTCTTTTTTGACATCAGGATTGAGGTCTTTGGCTTCATAAACAACTGGTGTGTAGACTTTGATTTTTTCTTCACTGTTATTTAGTGATTTAAGTTCCGTTTCAGCGGCAAATTCAATTTGATTTGGGCTTTTTGGATCTTTGACTTCGTTGATTGCTACTGGTGTTGTTGTTTTTGGTGCTAAAGTGGCTGCTTGTGGTTGGCTTGTGCCTTTTGGTGAGCTGCCACCACCACCGGTTGCAGCAGGTTCTTCTGCGGTATCAGCTGCAGGTGCACTGTCATTTTCTGTGATTGTGACAGCGATTGTTTCTAGTGAGAATTCATTGTAGTTTTCATCTTCGCTGGTTGCAGCGAAAGTGATTGTTGCAGATTGTTCGGTTTCGTATGTTGTGTCATCTACTGCTGAAATGGTAATTGTTTGTGGTGTGTCCCAGTTTAGGTTAGTGAACGAAGCTGTTTCTGAATCGACTGTAGCTTGTTCATCGACGCTGACAGCGATTTCCACATCGGCAGTTGGTTCTGTGTCTAGTACGATGGTGATCGTGTCTGTAGCACCACCTTCTGTGACTTCTGTGGTGTCGTCTGTTTGACTGATTGTGATGTTGCTAGTGTCATTATCGGTAATTGTTACCGTTAATGTTTCGCTAATTTCATCATAGTTGCTGTCGACACTGCTGGCAGCATAGGCTAGGTCTGCTGTGTAAGTTTCGGAGCTTGTTTCGTCGATGTTGTCGTCGATCGCAGTGATGGTTACTGTCTGTTCTGTATCCCAGTTTTCTGTTGTGAAAGTTAGGCTTTCTGTATCGATGCTGAATTGAGCATCATCTACTGTGAATGCAATTTCTACATCAGCAGTTGGTTCAGAATCGAGAACGAATGTGACTGTGTCTGATGTTTCGGCAGTCTCTTCGACATTGATACCGAGGATACCAGTTACAGCTCTGCTGATATCGGCTGTGTCATCGTCATTGACGGTTACGGAAATTTCACCTTCTAGTTCGTCATAATTAGTGTCGACGCTAGTGGCTGTATAACTAACTGAGTAAATTTCGGTAATGTTTTCGTCTATATCATCGTCTGTGGCAGTGACTGTGACAGTTTGTGGAGTGTCCCAGTTTTCTGCTGTGAATGTCAATTCTGTTTCATCTAGACTTAGCTGTGCGCTGTCTGCACCAAGTGATAAGGCGATAGTGACATCGTTGACTGGTTCTGTTTGTAGGCTAAGTGTGAAAGTGTCTTCTGTGCTTTCTGCTTCATCGACTTCTGTATTGTCGTCAGATTCTGTAGCAACGAGAGCTGAGGTGTCATCATCAGTTGCTGTTACATCGATTGGTGTAATTTCCAGGTCGTCGTAGGCAGCGTCTAAGCTTTCTGTTGTAAATGTGATTTGTTGATTGTAAGTATTGGCTTGGTCGATATCATCATTTGTTGAGCTGACTGTTACTGATTGAGCAGTGTCCCAATTTGTGTCATCGAAGACTAATTCTGTCGTACTTAAGCTTAGCTTGTCGCTACCTGCTAGTGTGACTGTGACCTCTTGTCCAGGGATTACGGGTTGGCTAGTTAATGCTACGGAAATAGTATCTGTAGTGCCTGCTTCACTGACTGCGGTTGTGCCGTCACTTTCTTGAATGGTGAGACCGGCACTGTCGTTATCTGAAATTGTGACTGTGTGTGAACTGCTTGAATTTAAGATTACACCGTTGTTGGCACTGGTAAGATTGATAATGAAAGTTTCATCACCTTCGTAATTGTCATCTTCTAGGATTGGAATTTCTAGTGTAGTCGAATTGGTGCCATTGGTAATTGTTGCTGAGCCTGATGCTAATTCGAAATCGAGTTCATCGAAGGCTAGTAGGCTGATAACACTGTAATTGATTGTGGTATCGCTAGAAACATTGCTACTGGTTTCGATTGTAATTTCGTGTGTGCCTGCGCCCTCAGCTACTGTTGATTCTGTAGTATCGAGGCCGGCTGAAACTAATAAACTAGTGCCTGATGTACCGGCAGTAGCACCTTCATAGCCACCCGTACCCGCGGCGACACTGATTGTTGGTACGATTAGTTCTATTGTTGAATAGGCAATTTTGACACGACCACCAGCACCGGCATAGCTATTTGTACTCCAGGAGTAGCCATCGCCACCTTCGGCTTTAATATGGCCTGAGCCACTATAATTGCCAGCTTGAATATAGACTGAACCACCTGAGCCGCCACCAGAAGTATATCCTGATGAGCCAAGACCATCTTCGCCGTTAGCTAGAATGTTGCCATCGACATCGATGGCATTTGTCGCAACGATATAAGCTTTACCGCCACCATTACCACCGCGTAAGCCAGCACCGGTGTTACCACCACCACCTGAACCTAGATAAAATGGTGTATCGGTAGAGCCGTAAGGACCGAATGACCAGGTGGCTGTACCACCATAGCTACCACCACCGGCTTCATTGTAGCCAGTTCCGTAACCACCACCGCCACTGCTCGTAGCACAGGTTGAGTTGTAGTCTTCGGTGTCGGATGGGCCATAACCATTTTGATTAATTTCATTACCACCTCTACAGCCCTTGGCTGAAACATCAATCTTACCACCAGAATTGATGTTGATTGTAGCGGCTGTTAGTTGTAGGCCATAGCGCCCTGATTCTGTGTGTGTCAGTGTCCCGCCTGATTGAATTGTGACAAAGTCGGAAGCATTGATGTCGATATCAACGGCTCCATTGGCAACTAAAGTAACGCCACTTTGAATTGTAATACTTTTCGGTGAAAAATCGCT
>CAZXGE010000019.1:9089-11122 GCA_964640445.1 uncultured Candidatus Peribacteria bacterium | reverse complement strand
CTATTCGAGATCAAAGATGTCATCAACAAAACTGAAACCATTATCGTTTGGAGCCATACCGGCACAGGCCTAAATGCCATCGCGCGCTACCTAAACCAAGACGAAAACCTAACATTCAAAAACAAAACAATCATCCTCTATGTTGATCGCTTAACCAATTTAGAACGGATTTCCAGACAATTTAACCAAATTGGCGCCAGCGAAATCATCGTCGTCAGAGAGCCAGGTATTGCCATCAATTTCCTAGAAAACAAAACCATAACAGAATATAAGGAATCGCTAGAATTAACTGGCTACGACTACAAAATTATTAATTCCGAAAATAGCTCACTAAAACCATGGCGCTTCCTTAGTTATAGCCTAAGCTTTTTGACAGAAAAAGGCATTCCCGACAATATTCTTTTATTAATCCTACTTTTGCCTGTCATAGTCACAACTATCGCTTTCCTAAAACAAGTAATTGGCATTGATACTTTAGGGATTTACACTCCGGCAATTATCGCCCTTACATTCCTAATTCTTGGCTTAAAATTTGGCATTCTAGTCTTGTTATTCGTCACTGTCATTAGCTCATTAACACATAAATTCCTCAAGAAATTCCGCCTACTATACATCCCCAAAATGGCGATTGTAATTAGCATAGTTTCCTTAGCAATTTTCGTACTATTTTCACTAGGAATTATCCTCAATCTACTCGATAGCGCTTTCATCTCCTTAGCAATTTTCCCGACCATCGTCGTCGGTACACTTGTAGAAAAAATCATCAATAGCAACAATGGTAAAAATTTCTTTAAGACCTTATTAACCATCAGTGAAGTAGCGTTAGTGAGCTTCATTGCCTATATAGTAGCCGGAGGAGCACTAGATCTATACTTTACAACTATTAAATTTGACCTAATCAAAAACATCATCACCAATTTCCCTGAAGTCGTAATTCTGACGATTTTCATCAACATTTTACTTGGTCGCTATATTGGCCTAAGAGTTACGGAATATATTCATTTCCGCGAAATAATGTATAACAACGAAGAATAATGTTTTTCCTACCCAAAGGCATCCTCGGCATTAACGCCAGAAATCTCCTATTTATCAAGCCATTCAACCACAGAAAAGCTATACTTTTTGCTGATGATAAACTTAAAACCAAACATTATTTATCTGCCAGAGGTATCAATGTTCCTAAGCTATTTTCCGTCATCCGTAGCAAAGAAGAATTGGACAAATTCGATTTCAATAACTTGCCAGGTAGCTTTGTCATCAAACCAAACTTGGGTTCAGGTGGCGAGGGGATTATTCCTTTTATCAGAAGAGAAGGTAATGACTTTATCACTACAAGTGAAAAAAGAATCTCCATTGAAGAACTTAAAGAACATATTCTCGACATCATCGATGGTCGCTTTTCCGTTAATAACAACCGTGATTGCGCCTTTTTTGAGCAAAGAATCATCACCCATGATAGTCTCAGCAAATACACATTTAAAGGTCTACCAGACATTCGTGTTGTCGTTTTCAACATGATCCCCGTCATGGCCATGCTCAGACTTCCAACCCGAGAATCAGACGGCAAAGCCAATCTCCAACAAGGAGCTGTCGGCATTGGTATCGACCTCGCCAAAGGTGAAACCACCCACATCATTCGCAAATACAAAGTCATCGAAGAGATCCCCGACATCGGACCAGTCAAAATAAAAATCCCATATTGGGATCAAATTTTGGAAATGGCGGTCAAAGCTCAATTAATCACAAATCTTGGCTACCTAGCAGCAGACATCTGTCTAGACCAACAAAGTGGCCCAATCCTACTCGAAATCAATGCTCGTGCGGGACTCAAAGTTCAGTTAGCCAATCTTTCAGGTCTATACAAACGCTTAGATCGGATCAAAGGCATTAAAGTTAGCACGCCAGCCAAAGGAATTCGTATTGCCAAAGATCTTTTCGGGAATGTCACAGAAAAGAGCATCACCAATGTCAGTGGTAAAAAAGTAATTGGCCGTACCGAACCTGTTGAAATCTATGAGCCAGTTGAGCCAACG
>CAZXGE010000019.1:6928-9079 GCA_964640445.1 uncultured Candidatus Peribacteria bacterium | reverse complement strand
CACCCCCACAGAACCAATTCTCAAAGAAGCACATATCAACCTAGACCAACCAAAAACCACAATTAGCAAAAGCTTTGCTAAAGAACTAAGTGAACTTAAACTCGAAGAGAAACAAAAGCTTGTTATCGCCAAACAAAGAATTAAGACCATGTTCAGTATTGAAAACAACCAACAAGAAGACATTATCCTCGGCCGACGCGATCTCATTAACTTCTTAATCGACCCCAGCAAAAAAAATAGCAGCAACAAAATCAATCTTCCAGAATTCAAAAAAATTGAACCGACAGAATATATAATCAAGAAGCCAACAAATCTCAAAGAAACAGACGAAAAAATTTACGAACTAGACAAAAAAATCAAACTAATCAGCAATCTAACGCCACTAAACTTTAGAGAAGAACTGGAAATGTCCTACAAAAAACCAACATACAACCCCAAATTCGTCTATAAAGTACCAAAAATCGACTTTTTTGCTACTGAAAACGAACTCAATGAATTACAGTTCGACGATAGCATCGTCGGCCAACTACTAGAACAAAAAGCAATAGAACTCAAAAACCGCTTTCGGCTAATTGAAATGATCGGTGATGAAGAACGCTTTACAGAACAATCATTATTAAATTTCCCGATGCCAGACGAAACAGTCATCAAGAGTGCCTACGAACTTATCAAAACCAACATTCATAGTCTCAAAGAATCTGGACCGAGGTATAACAGTCAACAATTCAAAAGAATCATCGAAGCTAAACTCAAAGAATACAAAATTCGTGGCTGGAAAGTTAACGCCAAAGAAAATATCGGCGTTTCCTGTAATATCAACAAGAACAACCGTATTTTCATTAAAGACAATTGCAAATTTTCCGAAAGTAGAATCATCGAACTAATTGCTCACGAAATCGAAACCCATCTTTTTACTAACGAAAACGGCAAACTACAACCAT
Source organism: uncultured Candidatus Peribacteria bacterium (assembly GCA_964640445.1). Taxonomy (GTDB): domain Bacteria; phylum Patescibacteriota; class Gracilibacteria; order UBA1369; family UM-FILTER-41-14; genus CAZXGE01. Next base: position 8,138 of record CAZXGE010000019.1, on the reverse strand, counting down.
ACAAAATTCTCCAAATCGGCACAGCTAATTACCTAAAAACTCAAGAAGGTTTAGCCATTTACAACCAAAACAAGCAGTCCAAAAGCCACAACAATCTCTTTGCCACACCTACATTATTTGCAGCCAAATTAGCTTTAGAAATGTCATTTAGTGATGCACGCCAAGAATTAATCGAAATGGGAATAAAATCCAAGCGTGCAGCTAAACTAGTTTTAAATGCCAAAAGAGGAATGTCGGACACCAAAAAACCAGGAGGATTTACCAAAGGTGTCATTTATTACCAAGGCTACCTGCAAATCCAAAATTTTATCCGTGGTGGTGGCAACCTCAAAGATCTCTACATCGGCAAAATTGACTTGGAATCTTTGGATTTAATCAATACAATCCCTCATCTAGTTAAACCCAAATATGTCCCACACTGGTATTGATTTAGCAAATTTTGACTACAATTTGCCACCAGAGCTGATCGCCTCAAAAGCCTCAACCAAACGCGATCAATCGAGACTGCTAGTTTTCGACCTAAAAACCGGAAAATTAACTGATGACTATTTCTTCAACTTAGAAAAATACCTACTCGCAAATTCAACCCTTGTCGTCAACGAAAGCAAAGTTATTCCGGCTCGCATCAAATTTAGCCAAAATGACAAACTACTAGAAATCCTAATTGCCGAACAGATCTCTGAAACTACAATCAAAGCCTTAGTTTATCCAGGCAAAAAATTTCAACCAGGACAAATCATTCCAGTAAATGAAAAACTCAACCTCCTTGCCGAAGTTACAGAAATCAATGATGACGGAAGCCGGACAATAACCTTTAATCAAAAACTAACTCCAGAACTTTTAGAACAAATAGGAAAGTTGCCCTTACCACCATATGTAAAAGATACCGAAGACCCCGACTTACTTGAGCGCTACCAAACAGTTTATGCCCAAAAAACCGGCAGTATTGCTGCACCTACAGCTGGACTACATTTCACTGAAGAACTTTTAAACAACATAAAGAAAAACCACAATCTAGCCAAAATTACACTACATGTTGGGCTTGGCACATTCAAACCGATCAAAACTAATAATATCTTAGAACACAAAATGCATGCCGAAAATTATGAAATCAATGAAGAAAATACAAACATCATCAATCAAACTTTAGAACAAAAAAAACCAATAATTGCCGTAGGTACAACAACCCTAAGAACCTTAGAAACACAAA
>CAZXGE010000019.1:0-6918 GCA_964640445.1 uncultured Candidatus Peribacteria bacterium | reverse complement strand
ATTCGCGCTCATGGCAAAATTATAGCGGGGGAAGATCAGACTGACATTTTTATTTACCCAGGCCAAAAAATTGCTAGTATTAATGGCTTAATTACAAATTTTCACTTACCTAAAAGCAGTCTGTTTGTGCTTATTTCTGCTCTCATTGGCCTAGATAACGCACAAGCAATTTACCAACACGCAATCAAAGAAAAATACCGTTTTTACAGTTTTGGCGACGCTTGCTTATTTTTACTATAGGTAATTTGCACTTTTCAGAGCTTCTCTAAATCTGCCCCCAACTTGTTTCAGTTGTCTTACCTACCTCCGCAACTGGAACTCCAGTATAACGCATCACAATCAAAGTTATATCATCCAATTGTGGCTCTTCACCAACAAAGGCACGAAAATCCTTAGCGATTCCTTCAAAAACCTGGGCAGCTGTACCAAGCTTACCATTGCGTGTAACTGCATCTTTCAAACGATTTAGCGTAAACATCTCCGAAGACTGATTGCGAGCTTCCGGAATCCCATCAGTATAGAGCACAACAACATCATCTTTTTTCAGATTCAACTCTTTTTCTTTTGCAATTTCGGAAATATCATCTGTCATGCCCAAAGCGATTCCACCACTAGCAATTGCCTCACACACCCCTTCATAAGCTCGGAAAATCAAAATATGCTCATGACCAGCACCTGTATAAAACATTTTCTCCAAATCGGGATCCCATCTCAGTGCTACAGTTGTCATAAACATTGTACCGTTAACCCTCGGTTTCAAAGTCAAATTTGTCTTTGTTAACCATTCTTTTGTATCATTACTCATTTCCAAATAAACATAGAGCAGCGTATTTACCATCATCATGATCAACCCGGCAGGTGCACCATGACCTGTTACATCACCAAGATACAAAAAAGTTTGACGACCTTTCTGCATAAAACCAAAACTGTCACCACCGACCTCTTCAGCCGGCCTAGTCCGAGCTGCCACATCCAACTTGTCAACCATTGGTATCGCTCTAGGCAAAATACTCCTTTGAATTTCCGAGGCCAAATCCAACTCCGACATCATTCTATTACCCTCCTTCAGATCGTGAGATACACTTTCCAAATTTTTTGTCACATAGTTAAAAAACTGAGCCAACAAACCAAATTCATCCTTTCGATTCAAAAAGATTTTTTTATATTCCGTGCCAGCCATCAACGCTTCTACCTGCTTGATAATTGGCCCAAAAACACGATAAACACCAAAATAATAGCCAAACAAAATAGTCACCAAACTAAATGCCAAAAAACCAAACCAAAAATTATTAGTTGCGAAATCGGCGCTTTTCAAAAAATAAGCACCAACCAAAACTAACAGCACAAAAACAACGAGTAAATAAAATAGTTTTTGGCTTCGTAAGAGCATAAATTTATGGGCTTGAAGTAATATCAGCTAGAGCTGTGTCAAGATCCAGATAACATTTAATCAACTCAGTCAAACCAATTAATTTAAACACATCCTCAACTTTTGGTTGGACTTTGATGATTTTAAGATCCTGATTCTTCTTCCTAAGTTTATAAAACATGGAAACTGTAAAACCTACACCTTCGGAATTAATAAAATCCAAATAAGTCAAATCAAAAATCAATAATGGCAACTGATAATCTTCGATAAATTTAGTAATTACAGCGCGAGCTTGCTCCAGGTTAGACTTATCCATCTCACCTTTAAACTGAACAACTTGATATTGCGCATTCGGCTCCGAAGCCATAACATTTAAATCCAAATGAGCCATGAAACGAAATTAAATTATGATCGTATATTTCATCGCAGATGATTATAATCCAAACTAGTCCAAGACCAAAACTAGCACCCTAAAATAGCATTGCTAAAAAACTAAAAAATTGCCTAACCCAGAATAATGTTCAGACCAAAACAAAACAAACCAGCAACAACAATTCTAGCAATCATCATCTTATTAATCGGCCTAAGCCAAACAAGTTTTGCTACAACATTTTCTGATCTCAGTAATAACCACCCAGATACCAAAGCCATAAGTGACCTAGCAAATCGTGGCATTTTAAATGGATACCCAGATGGTAGCTTCAAGCCAAATCAAGCTCTAAACCGTGCCGAATTAACCAAAATCGTCATCGAAAGCATCAAGGCAAAACCTACCTCAGCCAACTGCTTTCCTGATGTCAATCAACAAAGCTGGTATAGCGGTTATGTCTGCCAAGCTAAAGAAATGGGTCTTGTGTCTGGTTACCCTGACGGCAAATTTCGTCCCGAACAAACAATCAATCGTGCTGAAGCATTAAAAATCATTGCCTTAAGCCAAAACTGGTCATACCAAGCTGAAGACAAAAAAATCAGCTTCAGTGATGTACCACAATCTGAATGGTATAAAAAATTCGCCGATTATGTGGCAACTCACAATCTAAGTAATTTTGGTACAAATCTTAACCCAAGCCTACAAGTCACCCGTGGACAATTTAGCCAGATTTATTATCGAATTTTAGTTAGCAAGGAAAACAACACCAAAACCTATACAAACAATTTAGCTTCAAAATTCAATAAGTCTTTCAACGAAGAAACAGACACTGAAAACAATCAAACAGAAACTAATAACAATGAAGAAAACCAGATCAATGAGAACTCTAGCAATATAAATTTAATCAGCACCTACAACGCCAACAGTTTCAATAATCTAGAACTTAGCGAAAACCTACCTAAAGAATTTTACAAAAACGAGTTATATCTAGTTAAAGGCAAAATCTTGAGCGGCAACTACGACTCTATCTTTGCCTTCATTTACCAAGGCGAATCTAGTAGTAATGCCGAAACTATTAGTGTTGATACAGTTAATGATGAGTTTACAATCCCGGTAAAATTCAGCAAAGCAGGGGAGTTCAATTTTGGCCTAATACCTGGACAAAGCGGCAACAGTAAAATTTTAAAAATCAAAGTCATCGACACCAAACCAGTTAGCAACAACGCAACAGCTAACTTTGGCCTCAGTGTCGATCATGATAGCGAAGGTAGTTTTGTAAATTTAAACAGTAAAAACAGCAGCAAAACCTTGGAATTCAATCAAGGAAATCAAAAAGCAAGTATAATTAGTCGTCAAAACATTGCACGCATACCCTTAAATTATACCGACTTTGCCAACTTCAACGAAGGAAATATCAGCCTAACAATCAGCGACAAAGACGGTAGCCAAAGCTTAAATTTCTCAGCAATCAAGCACCACTACTCGGAATCAACAAACGGTGTCGAGATCAATAATCTACCAATAGAATTTGAACCAGGGCGCATGGTCACAATCAGTGGCAAAGCCAAAACTAAACTCAACTCCCAAATGAGTATTATCGAACCAGACAAAAGGATCAAAAAGATAGGTAGCAGTGGGGAAATTAACCAAAACCAAACTTTCAATTTTGATTTCACACCAGTTTACCAAAACACTTATATCATCGAAATTAATAATCTAGAGGGGATAGCAGTAATCAACCACCCAATCTACCCTAGCAACAAAGTACCACTAATTCCTGATTTCTTTGACCTCAATCCAGTTAAACTCGATAAAAACAGCATCGATGAAGCAAGCGCCCGACAAACATTACTTAATCTCATCAACAAAGAACGGACAGCTATGAGTCTAAAAGCCGTTACTTTAGACACTCCACTTAACCAGTTAGCCCAGAAACATAACCTCGACATGGCAAATCGCAATTTCTTTGGCCATATCAATCCCGAAGGCGAGGATCCTAATGATCGAAGACTAAAAGCCGGAATCAAAACTATTGTCGGTGAAAATCTAGCCAAAACTGTCTCGCTAGAACACGCTCACGAAGGCTTAATACGCAGTGCAGTCCACTTAGAAAACATATTAAATCCCAACTGGACAGAAGTAGGTTTAGCAATCTACAAAGACTCTGAAGGCTATGTCTATGTAACGCAAGAATTCTCCACAAGTATTGAGGCTAGCAAAGACTATATTATTGATGGTTATCAAAATTCTAACAACAACAAAACCTCACAAGTTGACCTGACCAACGCCGCCCAAACTTGGAGCCAAAAAATGGTCGATCAAAATTTCTTTCAAACAAGTTTTGGCAACGAAACTATCTTTGGCACAATCAACAATATCAACCAATTCCAAAGTCTCAGAAGCTATATATTTAGCGGTCAAGATGCCGATGTAATCCTCAGTTCAATTTTATCTAAACCAGATCTTACTGAACCAAGTTTCAATTACTATGGTTTCGGTTTCAGTTATGACGACCAAGGCACTATGAAAATCACGATTTTAGTCGCCAAGTAATAACCGTATCCTGACCAAGTCTTTCGATTTTCAATTTGTCCTTTTGCTTTCTTATTGCAGTTGGCAAATCAGTAAACCCCATCAATCCATTAGGGAAATAGGGTGCATCGGCATTAAGAGCAATCATCAACTCAGCCAACAAACCAGACTTAAACATATTAGCCATCACCAGACTACCACCCTCAACCAAAACACTAGCAACATTGCGTTCAACCAAAAGCTCAATTAATTTAGCAAAATTCTCACCACTATCTTCCACAATCAAAAAATTTTGATCACGGAAAAAAGCATAATCTTGCCTTTGCAACTCATCAAGCCCTGGATCGCCCAAACAAACCCTAAGAGGCTGATATAAACGGTCTTTTGCCCCAAGATTAGGATTATCAGTCAACAATGTATTTTTACCAATCAAGATTGCTGACAAACTAGGCCGTAATTCACTACGAACAAATTCCGAAAATTCACTACCACTAATCGCAGTTCGCACATTTGCCGATTCAGCAATTTGCCCAAAACAATTCATCGACATCTTGCCAACAAAGTAGGGAAGACCAGTGGTCATCCAATGAACAAAAACCCGGTTCAGCTCAGCCAACTCCTCTTGAAAATCAGGTATAAGTTCCACACGCACGCCATTCTGGCGCAAAATCTCAATACCTTTACCCGAAACCAATGGGTTTACATCCAAACTACCAACTATCACATTTTTAACCCCACTAGCCAAAATAGCATCGACACAAGGTGGCCTTTTACCATAATGACAACAAGGCTCTAGCGTCACATACAAAATTTCCTGCCCTGTAATAACTCCACCTTGCGCCAAAAAATCCTCCAACAACTTTGCCTCGGCATGACGGTCGCCAAAATAGCCATGAAAGCCGGTAGCAATCACTTTTCCCGCCAAAACCAACACAGCACCAACCAAGGGATTGGGACTAACAAAACCTTGCCCTTTCTTAGCTAAATCAATAGCCAAACGCATAAATTTAATATCGAAATTATGGTCAGAACTTCTCATAGAAAAATAGTTTTAAAGCAATCGACGCAGAAGTTCGCATGATCTAGGATTGGAAGCTCTGAAAAATGATGAAATTCAAGGAAACAAGGAATTTGCGACCGAGACGTATTAGCAATACGATGAGTAGCAAATGACACAGTTGACGCAGAAGTTCGCATTTTTCAGAGCTTACTTTTCAGGTTTTATAGTAGGTGGTCCAACTTTGACCTCTTCGTTTCCAAATATTTATGATTATTTTGATTAGCTTCGATCAGCAAAGGTACACGCTCCACGATTTCCAAACCAAAACCTTCTAAACCAACCAATTTTCGTGGATTATTCGTCATTAAACGTAACTTACCCACACCCAAATCAATAAACATTTGTGCACCAAGACCATAATGTCTCAAATCCGGACCAAAGCCCAAAATACGATTGGCCTCAACAGTATCATAACCAGCTTCTTGCAATTTATAAGCCTTAAGTTTATTGATCAAGCCAATACCACGGCCCTCATGACGCATATACAAGATCACGCCACGACCTTCACGAGCAACTGCAGTCATTGCTGCATCTAGCTGTGGCCCACAATCACATCTCTGAGAATGAAATACATCACCAGTCAGACATTCACTATGAACTCGTGCCAAAACCGGCTCACCATTGGCTATATCACCCATACACAAGGCCAAATTCTCCTCATTATTTACATAATTGCGATAAGCAATAAGTTGAAATTCACCAAAATCAGTCGGCAATTTCACATCAGCTTCTCGATACACCAATTTTTCGTTGGCCATTCGGTATTCAATCAAATCTTTTGTTGTGATCATTTTGAGTCCGTGTTCCTCTTTGTACTTGAGCAAATCCTCACGACGAGCCATAGTACCGTCTTCGTTCATAATTTCACAAATAACACCTGCTGGTCGTAAACCGGCCAATTTAGCCAAATCAACCGAAGCTTCAGTCTGACCAGCACGCACCAATACACCACCCGGCTCAGCACTTAACGGGAAAATATGCCCTGGACGATTAAAATCTTCGGGCTTAGCATCATTAGCTGCCAATTTCAAAATTGTCATAGCTCGCTCTTCAGCAGAAATACCCGTACGCGTTCCAGCCAAATCCACGCTTACAGTAAATTTACAACCGGTAGCTTCAGTATTTGTACTAACCATTTGCTGCAATTTCAACTCTTGGGCACGCTGTTTCTCAATCGGAACACAAATAAGACCACGCCCATACTTTGTCATGAAATTGACTTTCTGGGGCGTGATCATCTCTGCTGCCATGACGAGATCACCTTCATTTTCGCGATCTTCATCATCGCACACGATTACCATCTTACCTGCTTTGACTTCAGCTATCGCTTCCTCAACAGAATCAAAGCTATATTTATAACTAGACACGGAATTGAGCGAAAGTAACTACTTTCACGCCACCAAGATACTCTGCAACTATTTGTTCTGGATTTTTAACAAATGGCTGAGTACTAAGCGCATTTTCTTCACGGAACTTCTTCTCTTTACCTTCCATAATTTTAGCCACAATTTCTTGAGGTTTACCTTCTTGAGCCAACTGATCAGCCCAAAGTACACGCTCTTTTTCCAATAAAGCCATATCTACTTC
>CAZXGE010000018.1:4983-11147 GCA_964640445.1 uncultured Candidatus Peribacteria bacterium | reverse complement strand
GTAGGTTCAGTAGGTTCAGCAGGTTCAGCAGGTTCAGTAGGTTCAGTAGGTTCAGCAGGTTCAGCAGGTTCAGCAGGTTCAGCAGGTTCAGCAGGTTCAGCCTGCTCAAGTGTACCTTCTACCTTACCTCTGTTTTTCCTCTGCATCTCTTCAATCGCTTTCTTAGTCTTCGCAAGTCTTTCGGTGTTAATTTTAATTATATCCCTAGTTACCTGAATCTTTCTTTGAATGAAATTAAGGTTGTCGATTTTTTCCGGTTCATCCAGTATGCTCTGCTTGTGGTTTTTTAGTATTTCTAAAGTTATTTTCGTATTCGCATCCCCCTTAAGTTCATCGCTCACACTCGCTAAAATCTCGTCTATTTCCTGCACAAAAGCATCTAGTTGTGCTTGTCTATCTGCATTGTCGGTTCCACCAGATCTTTCACTACCACTACTTCCAGTATTTCTTTGTTGTTCGGTCATATTTCGTATAAATATACAAATCCCTTAATTATACCACGCATATCGCCAAATGTAAACAATCAACTTGCCTTTTTGGGGCAACTACACTAAGTTTTTCAGGCAAAAGTTTATAATAATTTTCGACATGCAAGTTTCCAAACAAGAACGACCAAATCGCGAACTTAGTTTAACTATCGAATTAACAGATTCGGAGTATGCTGAATTTGAAGAAAAAGCCTTAAATAAGCTAGCTAAGAGTATTAGAGTCAAAGGTTTTCGCCCCGGCAAAGCTCCAGCCGCTCTGATCAGACAAACAATTGGCGAACCAATGTTGGCACAGCAAACAGTCGACCTACTGATACCACATTACTATACTGAGTCAATCAAAAAAGAAAGCATAGTCCCAGTTACATATCCGCAAATCGAAGTGGAATCACTAAAGCCTTTGGTCTTCAAAGCTGTAATTGCCTTAGATCCAGTTGTGAAGCTAAAAAATATCGATAAATTGAAAATTAAGGCCAACGACACAAAACTAACAGATAAAGACCTAGAAGGCGCAATTTACGAATTTCAAAAATACACTTCAACCTACAAAGATGTTGAGCGCGAAGTCCAAAAAGGCGATCGTGTTGAAATCGATTTTGCCGGTTTCGACCAATCTGGCGTGGAACTTGAAGGCACAACCAGCAGAAACCATCCACTGATCGTTGGTGATAATACATTCATTCCCGGTTTCGAAGACAATTTAATTGGCCTCAAAATTGGTGATAAAAAAGAGTTTAAAGTTACTTTTCCCAAAGATTACCACAAAGCTGATTTCCAAAACAAAGAAGTGACCTTCAAAGTAGAAGTCAAAAGACTAGAAGAAATGACGCTAGCACCAATAGATGAAGAGTTGAGTAAAAAAATCTTAGGTAGAGAGCTTTCCGAAGCCGAATTCCGCAAGGAACTAGCTGCCGATATGCAGAAGCATAAAGTTAAACAAGAACAAGAAAGACAGCAAACTGAACTTTTCGAATCTCTGGGCAATTACGCTGATGCTGAGCTATCGCCACTTCTTTACGAAGAAGAAATCGACTACATTTTGCACCAACAAAAGCACGATGTTGAGCGCCGTGGTATGAACTACGACGATTATCTAAAGGCCATGCAAGATGCGGGTCGCGACCTTAGGGCTGAGCGCAAAGACGAAGCAGAGAAACGAGTGAAGATTCGCTACATTATTCGCGAGATTGTCAAAGAGAAAAATCTGACGCCAAGCCCTGAAGAGGTAGCAGCCAAGCTAAACGAATTCGGCCTCAATCCTAAGGATCATGCCGAAGGCAGCACTGAATACCAACAAGTCAAAGATCAGCTGACTTTGGAAAAGATCTTTGCTTTATTCTTGGAAGAACCCAAAAATTAGCTTGCTGAAAGCAGAATTTCTCGGTATGTTACGGATTAATGAGTAAATATTTTGTACATGCTCAAGAATTTGTTTACCAGCAACACGAGAATCAAGCTTTTGGCTTTGTTTTTGGACAACCCCGATGGCGAGTATTTCATTCGTGAATTAACTAGGGTTTTAAACGAACAGATAAATTCGATCAGACGCGAACTGCTCAATTTGCAAAAAATGGGTTTATTGGAAACCGTAACTTCCAATCGTAAAAAGTATTACAGGGTCAACAAACGGTTTATCCTACTGAAAGAACTGACTTCAATTTTTAACAAGGCCAGCAATAACTACGAACCACTAGTCAAAAGTATCGCCAAGCTGGGCAAGATCGAGCTACTGATTCTGACCGGCGTTTTCATTAAGAAAAAATCACAAACTGACTTAGTCATCGTTGGTGATCTCGACAAAGACAAGCTAACAACACTGCTAGAAGAGTATTCTGGCGATTCCGAAGCAGTTAAATTTACTTTGCTAAATCGCGAAGATTTTATTTATCGCTCCAAGTACAATGATAAGTTTTTAACAGATATTATTACTAGCGACGAAAATATTATCGCAATTAATAAATTTATGTAAATTTAGCTTGCATTTCTTGATTTATTGCCTATAATCCTGTTACTTTTCTCTTGCTTAATTACTAACTTTTAGAGACATGGCGCACGCGTTGATTCAACATGTACAGAAGCGGTTTCTCCGCAATCATCCTGAAATTAAACCTGGATACACAGTTAAAGTTTTCCAAAACATCAAAGAAGGTTCTAAAGAACGAACTCAGATTTTCGAAGGTCTAGTTATTGCGGTTAGCCATGGTGCTGGCACTGACAAAACTTTCACAGTGAGAAAAGTTACTAACGGCTTCGGCGTTGAGCGTGTTTTCCCTTTCCACTCTGCTTCATTGTCTAAAATCGAAGTTTTGAAGAAAGCCAAAATTCGCCGTGCTAAACTTTACTATATGAGAAATCTTTCTGGTAAAGCAGCTCGTCTAAAAGAACAGCCTTTGAATATGGTCGGCGACATGAGCCTAGTTCACCAAGAAGTAGAGGCTCCAGCAATGACTGAGGAAGTAGCAGAAACAGTAGAAACAAACGAAACTCCAGAAGTTGTAGCTGAAGAAACAGCAATGGAAGAGGCAGCAACAGAAGAACAACAAGCTTAGTCATCTGATAAATCAACTAAGAGCCTGATGTGTTAGCACATTAGGTTCTTTTTTATTCAGGAAAAACTAATCAATTCAAAGTTTTTATCTGCCAATTTTCTTAGCTCAACAGGGGACTTGCTTGCTTGAATGTTTTCAATTGCATTAGCTAGACGACTGACGATTTCCGCTTCGGGAATTCTAGCTTCACTGCGAAGACAAATACCGAATTCAGCACCAGCTGCCTTCATGACACCGATTACTTTGGAACTATAGCTTAGATAAAATACAGGTTTATTACCCAGCAGGCCTAGGATTCCCGCATGTAGTCGCATAGCTACGACCAGTCGACAGCCAGCAATTAAACTCGATAGCTCAGTCAGAGAATCAACACTTCGAAAACTAATGGCATTCTTGATTCGTTCCGGGAAGTCAGCAGTTAGAATTTGAGCAAAATCAAGATCTGGAGCTTCCATCGGTAAAAATTCAATCCTTAGGCCCAAATCGATGACTAAATAATTAACTGTAGCCATTATAATTCTTTTGAGTTGATCATGATCGATCCCACGATATTCGCGCAAACTAAGGACGGCATACTGGTCATCACCACTATTAAAAACCAATTTTTCAGGCTCAAAGCCAAAAGCTAGATCGGCAGTCTCGCGCACAATTGCCCGACTAAATTTTAGTAATTTCAGCTCCTTATAGCTGAGTTGCTCTCGGACCGTGATAATGTCAAAACGGTTGAGTAAGTTGCGACAGATTTGCCTAATTAAGCCGCGTTTAGGCAAATTGAAAGATTGGCCAAGCATAATCAATAGCGATTTTCGCTTGCGTAACCAGTCGAAGCCTAGAATATTTAAGCCCCAGATCCATAGAGATTGAATCTCCTCACGATTCAATAGGCCACCACCACCAAAAACCAATAGCTCAGCTCTGGCAACCATTCTCATGCTAGCAAATAAATCACCAGAAAATAAGCCTTTTAAAAAAGACCTTGGTCCACTAGGGAAGATTGTGCCCCTACCAAACACCAAGTCATCACAAAATTTAATCGCCTGCGGGTCTGCTGCCAAAACTACGATACTACAATCTGGATATTGGCTTTTAATACCCAGAATCGCTTGACGACAAAGTAGATCATCACCAAGATTACCTGCACCATAGTTGCCGATCAAAATTACATTTTCGGGCCTCGTTAGCATGTTTATTTTAGTTACAGCGCCAACTTGGGGTATAGATCGGCTACATCTTCAAAATGCGTAGCCAAACCTTGCTTGATAAGGTCCTGATGATGACGATCGAGGTTACCAAGGATGCGATCACGAGCTATTTCGCTAGCTTTAAACAAGCTTTCGAAAGTACCGGCATCAGTCCATCTGCCCGCCAAAAAGCAAGCATCAACCTCGTTCCTCTCCACAAAATAGTTGCTAACATCTGTGATTTCTAATTCATTACGATCAGATGGTTTTAATGTTCTAATGACATCAAAAACTCTTGCATCATAAATATAAAAGCCGGTTACTGCCCAATTCGATTTTGGATTTTTGGGCTTTTCGACAATGTTGAGGACTTTTTTGCCATCAGCCGATAATTCAGCTACGCCAAAGCGTCCCGGGTCACTTACTTCTTTGAGAAACAATCTCGCTCCTGATTTAAATGTATCGACCGCTTCTTTAAAATTATCTTCAAAAATATTATCACCCAATATAACAGCAACATCATCGCTACCTACGAATTCCTCAGCTAAACTCAGTGCTTCGGCAATACCACCGTTGCCATCCTGAACTCTAAATGTAAAATTGGCGCCAAACTGCTTGCCATTTTTTAGCAAACGCAAAAACGCACCCGCATGTTCTGGACCAGAGACGATCATAATATCTTTAATGCCGGCATTTAATAATGTTTCCAAAGGGTGAAACACCATTGGTCGATCATAAACTGGCAGTAGGTGCTTATTTGTGACTTCTGTGACCGGATACAGTCTAGTACCCAAACCACCGGCAAGTAATACTCCTTTCATTAGCTAAGAAAATTTAAATATTCAAAAAGTGCATCTTCATAAGGTCTTAATACCGGAAATTTGACATTTAGTAAAGTCGAGTGCTGGGGCCTGGTCGCTTTTCTGGCTAATTCACTCGACAAAATTGGCTTAACCTTGATATTCAAATTTTTTAAGGCAAAAATCGTCTGGGCAAAATCATGCCAACTGACGCTATTTTCATTAGGCAAATGATAAATGCCGGTCTTGTACTCCTCATTAATCAGTTGCTCCAGGGCTTTGGCCACATCAGGTGCATAAGTTGGCTTACCAATCTGATCGTTGACAACAGGGATCTCCGAGTTTGTTGCCGCCAGATTGAGCATAGACCTTACGAAATTGGGTCTTGTTCTACCGCCAAAAAGCCAAGAAATTCTAATTAGCCAGAAATTATCAGTGAAATTTTCCACATTTGCTTCGCCCAAAGCCTTACTAACACCATATTTGTTTAGTTGGCCCGTCCTAGGGTGAGATTCTAGATAGCCATCGACATTACTGCCGTCGAATACATAATCCGAACTAAATTGAACTAGCTTTGCTCCATTCTGATAGGCATTAATCGCCAGAACCTTTGGCAGTTCAGCATTGAGTTTAAAGCATTCAACTTCATCATCTTCAGCCTGATCGACAGCATTGTAGCCAGCAGCATTAATAATTAGCTCTGGCTTAACTTCCGCAATATAATCCGCCAATAAGGAAAAATTAGCCAAATCCAGCTGATCGCGCTTGGGCATTACTAGCTGAAAATCATCAATTGTCTGAAATTTTTCGGCAATTGCCGAACCCAAAAGTCCAGTACTACCCAAAAGTAAGATTCTTTTAGTCATTACTATAATAAGTCTTAACAAAGCTAATTAATTCATCGACCTCAATTAGTTGCGCCTCAGCCTGGTCTCGAAGTTTAATCTCCAGCTTGCCATTGGCTAAGTTACGATCACTAACGAGAACACGCAGCGGAATACCAACAAGGTCAGCATCGTTGAACTTACGACCTGCAGCAAGCTCGCGATCATCGAATAAAACTTCTACACCGTGCGCATTTAATTCAGAATAAAGTTTTTCAGCCGTAGTCATTGTTTCGGTATTTTGACCCAAACTAATCAGGTG
>CAZXGE010000018.1:0-4973 GCA_964640445.1 uncultured Candidatus Peribacteria bacterium | reverse complement strand
CATGGTAGGGGGTAATTGCTTTTGGCCAAATTATCCCGCTTTCATCATTCATAATTTCCACCACGGTTCCCATCAACCTTGTCACGCCAATCCCATAGCACCCCATGATCACTGGACATTCTTTACCCTCAGCATTGGTATATTTAAGCCCAAACGCATCGCTGAAAAAACTATCCAACTGAAAGATGTTTCCTACCTCAATACCTTTATAAACCTCAACAGGTTTGCCAGCTAGACGGCTAATCGTTTCTGGTTTCAATTCAGCTAAATGTGCAATTTCTTTCACATTAAAATCTCTTCCCAGATTAACACCAATCAAATCCAGACCTTCGCGATTGGCGCCAGTGATGAAATTTTTGACAGTTGTCACTGAAACATCAGCAACGAAAGGAATTGTTTCATTATTAACTGGAGAAATAAACCCCTTAACTAAACCAAGTTCTTCCAGCTCACTATCGTTGGCAACACGAACCGAATTAGCTCCCAGCTCCTTATAAAGTTTATCCAAATCAACATTCAAATCACCACGAATTACGATTCCCAAAAAACCTTGGTCAATCTTATAAACAACCGTCTTCAAGATTTTCCAATCAGGAACATTATGCGCTTTGGCATTTTCATCAACACTTACACCTCTTGTAACTTCAACTTCGCCCATTTCAATTTCCGCCTCCTCCAAATTCTTTCCACCAACATAATAGCTGGAAATCTCCAAGTTTTGCGCTTCTTGAGTCTCGGTATCTACAACAATCGTATCTTCACCTGCATTGGAAACAACCGAAAATTCGTGACTTAGTTTCTTGGAGAAAGTGCCACCAGAAGCGGAAACAACATAAGGATTCAGCCCAACACGCCTAAAGACATTCAAATAGGCTTCTTTAACTCGTTCGTAATATGTATCCAAGTCAGCTTGATCTGTATGGAAACTATACATATCCTTCATGGAAAACTCACGCCCTCGCAAAATCCCTGATTTTGCTCGGGGCTCATTTCGAAACTTATTTTGGATTTGGTAAATTGATTTTGGTAAATCACGATAGGAGGTAATAAACTCCTTCAAAAGAGGCGTTACTACTTCCTCATGACTCCAGCCCAAGACAAATTCACGCTCATTGGCACCCATAGTGCGAAAGCCAATCCCAACATTGTCGCGCTTTGTTGGTTGCCAGTTTTCTAATGGTACCAAAGCCGGCATGCTTACTTGTTGACCCTCGATTTTGTCCATTTCTTCAATAATAATTCGCTCAATCTTATCCAAAACCCTTCTGCCCAACGGTAAATAGCTATAAACACCAGCAGCCAATTTGCGAACAAAACCAGCCTTTGTTAGCAACTCGGCATTACGAGAATCAGAATCACTCGGTACTTGCATCAATGTTTGCCCTGCTAAACTTTTGTAACGCATGCTTAAAAATTATGTTAGAAAATTAATAACGATTGGCCTTTGCCATAAGATCTTCCCACCATTGACGATTTTCTTGATACCACTCGAAAGTTTTCTTGATCCCAGTTTCAAAGTTGTATTTTGGTCTAAAGCCTAACTCATTTTCAATTTTTGTTGGATCCATGGCATAGCGACGATCATGAGCTTTGCGGTCCTCCACATAGGTAATTAGATCCTTGGGCTTACCCAAAAAGTCCAGAATGAACTGCGTGATCTCCAAATTAGTTTTTTCGTTATGGCCACCAATATTATAAACCTCACCAAGACGACCTTTTTCAATGATGAGATCGATTGCTTCACAGTGATCCTCTACATACAACCAATCACGGACATTCAGCCCATCTCCATAAACCGGCAAGGGATGATCCTGGGACGCTAGCCTAAAGAAATAGGGGATTAGCTTCTCGGGATACTGGTATGGCCCGTAATTATTGGAACAACGAGAAATCGTCACAGCCAAACCATAAGTACGGAAATATGAAGAGACTAATAAATCAGCGGCAGCTTTAGATGCCGCGTAGGGTGGGTTGGGGTCGAGTGGTGTATCTTCGCGGAAAAAAGTATCTTTAGTTTCACCTAAATCTCCATAAACTTCATCTGTCGAAACTTGATGATAGCGCTTTACTCCAGTATTTAAACTGGCTCTGAGTAGATTGTGTGTACCCACAACATTGGTGTCGATAAAAATGTTGGGATTTAAAATACTATGGTCAACATGAGTTTCCGCCGCAAAATTGATCACTAAGTCAAATTTTTCTTGTTCAAACAAAGTGTTAATACTTTGACTATCAGCAATATCAGCTTGGACAAATCGAGCTTTGCCACTATCGAGTAAAGGTCGAATATTCTCTAGATTTCCGGCATAAGTTAATTTATCCAAAACGACAATGTCGTCAGAAGGATGTTTCTCAGCTCTTAAATAAACATAATTGCTACCGATAAAACCAGCACCACCAGTAATTAAAACTTTCATTAAAATTTTGTATTAAGAAATTGATTAAAATCTTCAATATAATCCGTCCGCTCAGGATTATAATTAGTGGAACTCAAAGCTACCAAAACAGCATCTTCTGAAAAATCTTCAAATTGATGCCAGACATGATTGCCTACATACAAAGCTTCCTTATTGGCAGTCATTGCTATTTCTAGCCATTTTTCTCCATCATGCAACTTGGCAACAACGCTGCCGCTAGTTAGAAAGAAAAATTCTTCTTCTTGCAAATGGGCATGCCCACCACGAGTCGCCAAATTGGCATGCACTGTATAAACTCGTTTAACTGCAAAATCAAAAAAATCAGCCAATTCCATCGGTGTTAGCTTGCCGCGCTCATCAGCGAAAGTTCGAAGCTCAAAAACACGGAAGCCAGCCATATCATTGGTTAATTAAGTGATCTTTCTCGTTCTTCAATTTTGAAAGCTTTGACAATGTCACCCTCAACAAGCTGAATATCACCAGTGTAACGAATACCACAATCGTTACCAGCCTTGATCTCATCGACAACATTATCCACACGCTTCAGTGATAAAATTTCACCCATACCAACCTCGGCACCGTTGCGGAAGATTTTTAGCTTACACTTATTGATCAATTTACCATTAGTAATTTTCAGGCCAATAATTTGCTCTTTCTTCTTAGCAAAGAAGACCTGCATAACTTGAGCTTCACCAAGATCAACTTCAATTCGCTCTGGTGTGAGTAGGCCCGACAAAATTCTTTTCACATCATCAACTAGATTGTAAATAATCCTGTACTCTTTGATTTCCACTTCACTTCTTTCCGCCATTTTTTTAACTTGCTGGTCGGCACCGACATGGAAAGCAAAAACAAGTGCACCACCCGCCGCCGCCATCATCACATCAGAATCATTCACCGGACCAACACCACTATGCACAACATTGACAGTAACTTCATCGGACTCAATTTGCCCCAATACTTGCTTGATCGCTTCCAATGAACCCTTTGTATCTACTTTTAGAATTAGTTTCAATTTCTTCAGTCGTCCAGCACGAATCTGTGTAGCTATTTGATCACTACCAAAGCCCCGAGCACTTAATCTTTGATTTTCTCTGATCAGCTCGATTTTTGTCGCTTGATCACGAGCAATACGCTCGTCGGCAACGACTTGGAGAACATCGCCAGCCAAAGGAGTTTTCGATAAACCGGAAATCCTAGCGGCATCAGAAGGTACTAATTTTTTCAGTGATTTACCAGTATGGTCATGCATAGTCTTAATCTTGCCGTAAGCATCACCACAAACAACTGCATCACCAATTTTCAAACTACCTGTGTTGACTAGGATTGTCGCAACCGGACCTAGACCCGGATCCAAATGTGACTCCACAACAGTCCCTACCGCAGCTCGGTTAGGATTTGCCTTCAATTCTTCAACTTCCGCCACCAACAGCAGAGCCTCCAAAAGTTTATCAATATTCATTTTTTTAATCGCTGAAACCGGCACCATAATCGTTTTGCCACCCCATTCTTCAGGCGACAAATCGTATTCAGCAAGTTCTGCTTTTACTTTGTCTGGATTAGCACCTTCGCGATCCATTTTGTTAATCGCCACAATAATCGGGATGCCAGCGTCCTTCGCATGATTTAAAGCCTCGACAGTTTGTGGTTGCACACCATCATCAGCTGCAACTACTAGGATAGCAATATCTGTAGCTTGCGCACCACGAGCACGCATCGCCGTAAACGCCTGATGTCCAGGTGTGTCCAAGAAGGTAATTCTTTTCCCTTGATGTTCGACTTGGTAAGCACCAATATGTTGCGTAATTCCACCAGCTTCAGTTGCCACTACATTGGCTTTGCGAATTGCATCCAGAAGCGAAGTTTTACCATGATCCACATGTCCCATGACGCTTACTACTGGTGGTCTCGATTTAAGCTCAGCAGGGTTATCCTCCTTAAGCAAAACATCCATATTACGCTCCAAGATATCTGTATACTCGGCCGCCTCTTGTTTCTTTTTAACCGAAGCACCAAAATCATCAGCAATAATCTGCGCTGTCACGAAATCAATTTGCTGATTAATGTTCGCCAAAATACCATTTTTCATCAGCTTGCCAATAACCAAAGCAGCATTGATACCAATTTTTTCCGAAAATTCCTTAACCGAAATCACTTCAGGTAGCTCAACAGTAGAAACTTTAGCCTTTGCTTCCTCCTGTTTCTTCTTTTGGATTTCTTCACCATCTTCCGTCTCTTTGTTTTTATCCTTACCCACAACTTGTTTTCTTTGCTTTCGAATAATTTCTCGCTCCAATTGCTCTTCTACTAATTCGGCAGTTAAATCAGCCTCCGATTTATCATCACTCAATTCATCGATCAACATCTCAGCCAAATCATCATCAACATCACCCTGATCATCGCCAATTTCAAAACCCAAATCCGCCAAACGAATTCTTAACTCATTGTCACTAATGTCGAGAACTTTACAAAGCTCGCTTATTTTCATGTAGCCAATTAAATGCCTAAAAACTTTACTCTATAGACTGCTTAATGTAAAGGAAAAGCACGAGGGAA
>CAZXGE010000017.1:8735-11544 GCA_964640445.1 uncultured Candidatus Peribacteria bacterium | reverse complement strand
ACATCCTCCCAAATTTTACGCAATTGAGCCTAGTGATTTAACTGCCACTGCCGCAGGAAATATTAAATTTGTCAGTAAGATCAATACATTCGAGTTGGCTTTTTCGCCAAATTTGGTGCCTTTTAAGCGACTTCCTGACCGAAATAACAGTTTTCCGGAATTGTATCTGTTTAGGCCTCTGGCAGTTGAGCGCTTATATGATGGTACCGAGGTGCCTGCCAATATTGCAGTTTATAATTTCCCCAATGAAAAAGGTCTAAATGCCAAAGATTGGCTTATTGCTAATGCCGATCAGTTTGATTATAGGGATCAGGAGTTGGTTGCATTCCAGAATGGAGTTCGTTACCAGACGTCTGGGTTTGGAAATAATGATATTGTGGTGTTTGCGCATAATAGTCGCATAGTTTTGTTGAACTTGCATTATTATGGCGATCCAGAGGCACCAGATAGCCAGGAGTGGGTTGGTTATTTTAATGGGATAGTCGATTCTATGGTGCTTAAGAACTAATTGAAAATAGACTTGACTAGTCGTGCATTTTTCGATTTAATACGCACGTCGTAGACAGTAGGTGATTAGCCAATGTGGCTGATGTAAAACTTCCTACCGAGGCAAGATCAATTCAATACCGGCTAGCCAAAAATACGGTACCGTCTTGTCTCCTTGTCTACGAAGACAGGGATTTTTATTTATTAATTTTAGTACCGCTTATGGCAGTTACTAGAAAACGCAAACAGGAGATCCTTGAGGAACTAGTTAGACTTTTCAAAGAGTCTAAATCTGTTGCTGTTACTAAATATAGTGGCACAGCAGTAAATGATGTCAATGCCCTTCGTGGTGATATGTTCAAAAAGAACATTAAGCTAGTGGTTGCGAAGAAGACATTGATTAATCTTGCAGCTAAGGAAGCAGGTTATCCTGAAGTTCCTAAGTCTGTAATGGAGGGCCCAGTCGCTTTGGCTTTCTGTATGGATGATGAAGTTGCTGCAGCGAAAGCAATTAAAGATGCAGCAAAAGAGCTAGATACACTTGGTTTACTTGGTGGGTTTATGGAGGGTCGTGTGCTTTCTCAAAAAGAAGCAACACAACTTGCCGATGTTCCACCATTCGAAGTGTTGATGTCTCAACTCGTCCGTGCAATGAAAAGTCCAATCAGTGGCTTTCATGGTGCACTTCATGGCACTTTACGCAACTTCGTTGGTGTGCTTGACGCAGTCAAGAACAAACAAGAAGCTGACGGTGCTAACTAGTTTTTTAAGAAAAACCTTAGTCGTTTATCAAAAATTTATTTTATTTACAAACTTAACATTAACTTTATGTCAGAAGAAAAAGCTACAGTTGAGCTAACAAAAGCTGCTCAAGAAATCTTTGACGCTGTCAAAAAACTTTCAGTTCTAGAACTTGCTAACTTGGTTAAAGCTCTAGAAGAAGAATTCGGTGTTACAGCTGCTGCTCCAATGATGATGGGTGCTATGCCTATGATGGGTGGTGCTGACGCTGGTGCTGGTGAAGCTGCTAAATCTTCATTCGATGTTATCCTAGCTTCTGCTGGTGCACAAAAAATCGGTGTAATCAAAGTTGTTCGTGAACTTACTGGTCTTGGTCTAAAAGAAGCTAAAGATCTAGTAGATGGCGCACCAAAACCTGTTAAAGAAGGTGTTGATGCTGCTGAAGCTGAAACAATGAAAAAAACTCTAGAAGAAGCTGGTGCTACTGTGGAATTGAAGTAGTTTTCCGTTTTGCTTTAGAAGTTTTTCAACTCAAACTAAAACCCCTGATTTTTCAGGGGTTTTTTGTTGTTATTTAGCCAATTTTTTGCTATAATTAACAGATTAAATAAAAAGCAAAGCTAAATGGGCGAAGAATCTAAACAAAACGATACTGGAAAAGCTCCCAATTCGGAGTTCGGTGTTTATGATTTGAGCTTAACACCAGTTGGAAATGAACCACAATTGAACGCAAACAATGGCTTTTCTACTCCAGATTTGCCAGAGGTGGTTGGTTCGAGTCCGGGCGCAGTGCCTAGTATTGCTCTTGAGGAAGTAATAGTGACTCCTGATCCTTTGGCTCCGCAAGAGGTTGCTGCTATTTCGCTGGAGGACAAGTCGCTTAGTGCTGCTGTAATTGACAATGCTACTAAGAGACCGGAAACAATGAAGCCAGTACTTCCAGAATTGGATAATTCAGTTTTGACGGCTGCGGAATTGACGAATCTAGAAGCGGCTTTGGCAAATTCTATGAGCTTTTTAAGTTTTGCAAAAGGTAGTTTGGTGGCCGTGGCTTTGTTTGGCGTTTTGATGTTGGGTTATTTGTTTTTTCGATTCGAAGCTACCGAGAAAAGTTTATTTGAAGCCAATTTAAGTCTTGTTGACACCGAGGTTCGCCAAGAGGAATTGCTAAAGACTTATAACTTGAAGTTGTATCAGTTGATAGGTTTTCGGGTCAGTGAGCTCGTTTGGCCAGTCTTGGAGTTTGATGGGCTGGCACATAAACAAAGCTTAACTGCTACTGAAAGTGCAAAATTGAAGCAGTTGAAGCCAGTGATTGTAAGCAATTTGGAACAAATTAACGCTTTGACAAAAGGTTTGAGTTATTCAGGTGCCGATTCGGATAGTAAAGCTATGCGGGCGGAATTATTGCGAGATGTGCCAAATGAGCTTAAGAGCTCAGCGGTTTCGGGTTTAATAAAAAGCCAAATTTTGCATCAGACTTTGACTAACTCAGGTAAATTGAAAAGTCTAGCCAGCGCTGATGATAGTAAATATGCTGAATTTTTAACTAAGTTTTTGTTAGAGGCCAAGGTGCCTGAGG
>CAZXGE010000017.1:3422-8679 GCA_964640445.1 uncultured Candidatus Peribacteria bacterium | reverse complement strand
CTGAATTGGTCGGAAATTATTGGTGGAATTGAAGCAGCTACCAGAACTGTGGATCCAAATTTTGGCGATCCAGATGCGCAATTTATCACTTATGATAATTACAATTTCAGTGCTCGTAACAATAGTATTTTGGTCGGTGGACAAATTCGCACGGATGATCAGAAAACTTTTACCAAGATTGCTAATTTGATTGATGCAATTGAAGAAAGCTCGTTATTTGCGGAGGTAAAAACACGGTCATTTACAAAAAATGAAGTAGATAATGTCAGCAATGATCTCACGACTGAAGCTGAGGATCTAGTTGTACCAGGGGTTGCTGGCAGTAGCACTTACGAAGCCACATTGAAATTGGATTTTAAGCTTGAGCAAACCGAGGACGCCAAGGTTAAGGCAAAATCTAAAGCTAAACCAAACAGTAATTAATCAGCTAATAAAACTTATGCCCAATTCACTAGTAAAAACTGAAGAACTGAAAAGTCAGATCAAAGCTAAGGAGCTTTTGTCTAAGCTGTTTTTGGGATTAGGTTTTCTGCTGATTGTAGTGTTTGTGGTTGCGGCAGTTTTGTTGGTTAAGAGTAAAACTAAACTGAATTACGAAATGGCAAATTTGGTGAATGTTGTTAGTGATTATGAGGTGGCTAATCGTGATCTCGATGCTGAATTACAAAAATTTAAAAACAAAGAGTCGGCTTATGAATTGGACACATTTTTGCCAGTCGGTGAAAGTTTGACGGACTTAACTCGTGTTTTTGATCGTTTATTCGAAGCCTGGAATCAGCCGGATTCGCCAATGATTAATAATAATTTGAGCTTTGGTCAGGTGTCAAAAAATAAAGAGCTTGACCTGTCAATACTTCCTGTGACGCTGAATATTACAAGTTCTAAAGCCAACTTTCAACGCTTGCTGGCCTTGGTGGAAACCTCTGGTGCCCCGGGAAGTTCATTAAGAGCAATGGACATTCAGTCAATTTCCCTTAATCTAAGTTCTGACGATAACAACACTGCTGCTGGTCAAATTACCTACACAGTGACTTTAAACGCCTATTTCCGGTTATGAATGAAAAACTAGAACAACTCAAAAGCGCAATTCTATCCGGCCAAGTACCTCAATTGGTGCTTAGTACCATTAGTTTGGCTTTGGATGAACGCGCCTCCGATATTCATATTGAGCCTGGGGTGGCGACAGTGCGCATCCGCTATCGTGTTGATGGTGTGCTGCGATTGATCGTTGAGTACCCGCTTAATATGCATCCTGCTGTGGTTTCGCGGATTAAAATTATGTCCAATTTGAAAATTGATGAACAGCGGATCCCTCAAGATGGTCGCAGTCAAGTCACAACTCGTGATGGCAGAGAGATGGATTTGCGGATTTCGACGCTACCAACTGTGAGTGGTGAAAAAATTGTAATGAGGATTCAGGATAAATCGCGAGCAATTCCGACTTTGGAGGCTCTAGGTTTGGCAGGAAACAGTTTGAAATATTTAAAAGCTGGTCTCATGGATCCCAATGGGATTATTTTGACCTCAGGGCCGACAGGTTCTGGTAAGACGACGACTTTGTATGCTTGTTTGAACATTTTGAATACAGCGGATGTGAACATTTTAACGATTGAAGATCCTGTGGAAATTGAACTCCCTGGTTTGAGTCAATCGCAAGTGCATCCCGATATTGATTATACATTTGCAACGGGGCTGAGGGCAGCTTTGCGTCAGGATCCGGATATTGTCATGGTGGGTGAAATTCGTGATCGGGAAACTGTAGATGTAGCGATTGAGGCTTCCTTGACCGGTCATCTGGTCTTGTCGACAATCCATACGAATAGCGCTACGGAGACTTTGACAAGGATTCGTAATATGGATGTGCCACCCTTTTTGATGGCATCGACAATTAATACAATTATTGCACAACGCTTGGTCAGAAAACTTTGTCCGGATTGTAAGGTGGCAACACCGTTAGCGGCTTTGGCTGAGACTAATCCAGAGCTGCCAACAATTATTGCCAATGCCTATAGCAAAATCCATGCTTCTGAACTGGCAAATTACCCGAGTTTGCCACAGAAATTGGAGACAGTTTATCAGCCTAAAGGGTGTGAAAAATGTGATCAGGTTGGTTATTTTGGTCGATTGGGTCTTTACGAAGTTATGGATTTGAACAATGCGATTAGAGAGGCGATTTTGGACGATAAAACAAGTTTGGAAATTGAAGAGTTGGCTAAGGAACACGGGATGGTGACTTTGGAGCAAGCTGGTTTGATTAAGGTAGCTCTTGGTGAGACTTCGGTAGAAGAAGTTTATCGTGTGGCTCGTAGCGAAATGAACGAAACTAAAGCTGATCAGGCTGAGGTAGCTAAACAAGAATCAACGCCTGTTGTGCCAGTAGTTCAGGCCACGCCAGCGGCACCGATTGTACCTGCGATTGATCCCGTTTTGCCACCAATCAGTAGTAGTGTGGGGGTAACTCAGCCGGTAGCGACTACCCTGGAGGTTACACCGCCTGTGCAGCCACAAGTGGCTAGTAACCCCCTGCCTTTAAGCTAAGCAATGACTAAAACATTCAATCTGGATCAAAAAAATAAATCTAAAGATGTAGAAGCCAAAGAAGCACAAGCTAAAATTGATAATTTGGCTAGCGGTAAAGGTGCTGACGAAGAAGTTTTGCGCTTGGATATCGATGCAGTCGATTTGATTAAATTGGAAAAAATCGCAACTGCCAGTCAGGAAAAAGTGACCAAGAGTAAGAGTGCTTATTTATTAGCTTATCAGAAGCTGAATAGCTCATTTAGTTTTGGCCATTTTGTGCCGATCAGGGAGAAGCAGACTTTTTACGAATTGATTTCGGTGATGCTGGAATCGGGGATTCCGATCCTGAAGGCAATTAAGGTTTATGCTGATCAGACCACTCATGCTTATTTTAAGAAAGTTTGTCAGGCAATTGCTTATCAGTTGGAGAAGGGTCAGAAGTTTTCGGAGGCTTTGGGTGAGTATAGGAATATTTTTACAGAGTCCGAACAGGGTGTCATCGAAGCTTCGGAAGCCACTGGTCGTTTGGCTGATTCGTTAAAGCGCTTGGGCGTAGAAGTGGAAAAAGCAGCAACTTTGAAGGCTAAGCTCAAAGGTGCACTGATTTATCCGGCTGTAGTTTTGGTTTTCGTTTTAATCACTTTATTTGTCCTTTTGCGTTTTGTAATCCCGCAGATTTCGCAGTTGTTTTTGGATACAGGCTTAGAGCTGCCCTTGTTGACACGGGTAGTAATTGCAGCTAGTCAATTTTTGGTAGATAACGGTATTTTGGTTTTGTTGCTAGGTTTTGGCTTTGTTTTAGCAAATCTGGGGCTGTATAAAGTGCGGAAGGTTCGTTATTACTATCATTATTTTTTCTTGCACTTGCCTACTTTCGGCCAGTTCCAGAAAGATTATGCGCAAGCTAGTTTTGCCCGCAGTTTGGCTAATCTGATCGCTAGTGGGGTAGGGATTGTGGCTAGTATTGAGATTACAGCCAAAACAATCGGGAATTTGGTGTACCAAGATCGGATTAAGCTCCTGGCTAAAGATGTGAGTAATGGTATTGGCATTGGCGATAGTTTGGAGCATAGTCCCTATTTTTCGGATATGTTGGTCAGCATGATTACGGTGGGCGAGCAGACTGCTCAGATCGATACAATCGCGGCTAAATTAGCCAATTATTATACGGAAAAAGTGAATAATAGTGCCGAAAATTTAACAAAACTGTTGCAGCCATTGATTATTGGTGTTGTGGGCGGTATCGTTGGCTTGATTGTCTTGGCGATTATGTTACCTTTGAGTCAAATCATTGGTAATATTGGTTCGTTATGACAAAAATTTTGTTTCTCGGTGATATTTGTGGGAGCCCTGGTCGTGAGGCGGTCCTTAAGTTTTTGCCAGATTTAATTTTGGCAAAAAATCCAGATTTGGTTATTGCTAATGGTGAAAATGCCAGTCATGGCGATGGTGTTACTCCTGAGCATTTGCCCGAGTTAAGGCAAGCAGGTATTGATTTCTTTACCGGTGGTAATCATTCTTTTAGTAAGAAACATCGTTTGGTATTGGAGGCGGCTGACCCCTTGGCAATCAGACCGTTGAATTTTCCTAATTGCGCACCAGGTCGTGGCTATCGGATTGTGACTAGTCGTGATGGCAAACGGGTTTTGGTCGTCAATCTCCATGGGCGAGCTTTTATGCGGGAGCATGTAGATTGCCCTTTTAGAGCCATTGAAGAGCTGCTTACAACTGTGCCGACTACTGATTATGATTTTGCCTTGGTGGATTATCATGGTGAGGCAACGAGCGAAAAGCAGGCGATGTATTACCATCTCCGTCAGTTCCCCAAGGTTCAAATTTTGCTGGGTACACATACGCATGTGCAAACAAATGATGCACGCGTGGAGCCAGAAACGGGATTGCTGTATTTGACTGACGCTGGCATGTGCGGCGCTTATCGGTCGGTGATTGGCTTGAAACCTGAACCAGTTTTGGAGCGGATGATTAGTCAATTGCCTTATGAAAAAGCATATGACGCATCGGGCGGTTTGCAATTTAATGCTTGCCTCTGTACAGTAGGTGTAACAAAAAATCAAATTGAACTAATCAACTTATATGAATAAACAAAATTATTTGGCCAAGTATTTGGGCGTGCTGCTTTTGGGTGTGGTCTTGGGTTATGGTGGTAATAGTTTAGCTGCAAAAAGTGCTAACGGTTTGGCTAGTGAGCAGCCTCAGCAAGATGCAAATATTAATCTGAGTTTGTTTTGGCGTGTCTGGAGTGAGCTTAGCCAAAATTATGTTTTTGCTGACGATATTGATGATCAGAAGTTGACTTATGGGGCAATTAAAGGTGTTGTTGAGGCATTGGACGATCCCTATAGTGGGTTTTTGAATCCCGAAGAAGCAGCGGAATTTCGTGGTTCCTTGGATAACGAGCTGGAAGGCATTGGCGCGGAGTTGACCATTGAGGACGACTTGCTGACCGTAGTAACACCGATTAAAGATTCTCCGGCAGAATTGGCCGGACTTAAGGCTCGTGATATCATCGCCGAAATTGATGGTAAGCCGTCTTTGGATTTAAATATTCTTGAAGCTGTGAAGCTAATCCGTGGCCCAAAAGGCACAAAAGTAACGCTATTGGTAGTGCGTGAGGGTAGAGATCCTTTTGAATTGACAATTGAACGCAACAAAATTGAAATCGAAAGTGTGACGACGGAAAACTACGGCAACGGGATTTTTATGATTTCGATTAATC
>CAZXGE010000017.1:0-3412 GCA_964640445.1 uncultured Candidatus Peribacteria bacterium | reverse complement strand
TCTTTTTAGCATTGATACTGCAATTTAATTTAACAAGGCGGTCAGAGCTGCTCTGTTGGCTAATGCTAAGGGTATAATCTTGGATCTGCGTAATAATGGGGGTGGTTATCTGGATGCTGCCGAAGATATTTTGGCTGAATTTTTGACGCCTGGTAAGGTGATGGTAAAAACCGAAAGTAAAGTAGCTGGGTTTAATTCTGAGGCCGTGGCCAATGGTCGCGCTCAGTTGGCCAACTTACCCGTGGCTGTTTTGATCAATGGTGCTAGCGCTTCGGCTTCGGAAATTGTGGCTGGCGCTCTGCAAGATCATCAGCGTGGGCATTTGATTGGTGAGCAGTCTTTTGGTAAAGGTACTGTCCAAGAAGTCGTGGATTACGAAGATGGTTCGAGTTTAAGATTAACAATTGCCCGTTGGTTAACGCCATCCGGTCGATTTATCCACGAAAAGGGGCTGACGCCTGATGAAATTGTGGAACTAACGGAGGCTGATTATGAGCAGAAAAAAGATCCACAATTAGATCGGGCTAAAGCTTATCTTAAAGAGCTAAACCTGAGATAGTGTATCCTGTTGCGATGACGCAAATGGCATACGAAATCGGAGGCAGGTTCTAGCTAATTCGCCGGCCAGCCTGCCAAGTTTTCGCTTAGGATGTAGCCGTGTTTGGGGAAGGTATGGATCACATTCTTGCCTAGTTTTAATTTCTTTCTGAGGCTGGAAATATGCGACTGGACTGTGTTGGTGACAGTTTCGTAGCTATAGCCCCAAACTTTGTCGAGTAGTTCTTCGATGGTGAAGGTTTGCTCTGGTTGCTCCATGAAAAACTTTAGTAAATCAAACTCTTTGCGCCTTAGACGCAAAGGTACGCCGTTTTTGCTAACTTCGTGAGTAAGTAAATTGAGTGTGAGATCGGCATATTGTAGTTGCATTAGCTCTTTTAGGGGTTTGCTGTAGTGGGTGAGGTTGGACTTTTTGTGATGGTGCTTTTTGATCGTTTCTCGAATTTTGCTAATGATGTATGCTTCTTCGCAATAAAAATTGAGGTACTCGTCTACACCGCGAAAAAACAGCTGAAATCGCTGTTCGAATGTCAGGCCGGGTCCAATTACCACTAAGGGGTTTTCTCGGTAAAATTGGCCATGTTTTGACGCTGTCAGGATGATCTCTTCGGGTAGAAGTGTGTTGGCAAATTGGATGATGGCAATGTTGTCATCTTGCAAGGCGGCTTCGGGTGCGGCTATCTTGAAATGTTGCTCTAAACTTGTCTGCAGTTTTTGGACACTGCTGGATTTTTGCTCTGGAGTGAAAAAGCAAACTTTGGGTTTGGTACTTCTACTCATTTTTAATGATTAGTAAATTAATAATCTCAGCTTAGCAACTGGAGTTTAAGAACAGCTTAATTTTTCTTAAATTTTTTTTGATTAGTGCCAATGGGAAAGTTTATATAGACAACAAACAGCAAATTAGCTAAATTGGGCGAGCACAAAATACTTGTGTCCAAACGACGGAGAGGTGCCGGAGTGGCCGAACGGGGCTTCCTGCTAAGAAGTTAACCTGGGAAACTGGGTTCGAGGGTTCGAATCCCTCCCTCTCCGCCACTATTTTATAGTGTTTACCTCAAAATTTTATCTAAATACAATCTCTTATGAAAAAACTACTTGTAATTATCTCAGTATTATCTGTTTTGTTCGGCTGTACAGCGTTAGAAGAGGCTAATGATTCTATGGGCAAAGACAATGTTGTAGATTCTTTGCCGTCAGCAGGTGACGAAATGGCTAATGATTCTATGGGCAAAGACAATGTTGTAGAGGTTGAGAGTTTTGTCTTCGAAGATCAGAGATATACTTTAGAGCTTCCCGCGGATTACGAAATTGCAAGTGGTCCAGAGTATGGCTTTATTAATCCTAAAATTACAGAGAGTTTTCCAGCTATCAGAATAGGGCTGCAGTCAGCTGGTACAAAGCCAAGTTTAAATGATGTCTTGGAGGCAGAGAAATCGGTTCTCGCAAATTTATGTGGTCAAACAGATGTATGTGGAGAAATTACCGAATATAGAACGGTCGAAATTGATGGGAAAAGCGCAATAAATTTTATTGTGCAATACAATGGAAGAAGTCTAGATGATCCCAAAGGCTATACTCAGGAATATCACTATTATGTCCCGACTATTATCTACGAATACGATTCCATGACTTATCCAAAGGATCAAAAGAAGTATCCACATGATTATTTTCTCAAATTTATGATTAGAGCAAATGATAAAGATGACATTGAAAAACAAAAAGCGGCATTTGACGATATTATGAAGACAATCGTGTTGAAGTAAAAAATATCTAAATTAGATAGGGTAAAGGTTGTATGCTTAGTTTTATCTATTGAATTTCCTTACGAGTAGTTGCAAGAGGTAGTTTGCTAGAGTGGGCTTTGAATTTTGCTGATTTTTTTACTAGTCACCTGGGTGTAGATCTGGGTGGTGCGGATATTGTTGTGTCCCAGTAGCTCTTGGACAAAACGAATGTCGGTGCCATTTTCCAGTAAATGTGTCGCAAAGCTGTGCCGTAAGCTATGAAAGCTCGCCCGTTTGAGGATGCCGGCTTTGGTCATGCCTCGCTCGAAGACTTTTTGGGCTGTGCGTGAACTTAATTTGCCACCGCGCTCACTCTCAAAGAGGTATTGATCAGGTTTTTTAAAACAAATCAGATCTTTAAGTGCAGAAACTAAGCGTGTGGGGATCAGGGTCAGGCGGTCTTTATTGCCTTTGCCTTCGCATACTTTTAGTAGGTTTTGTGCAAAATCCAGGTCTGCGACTTTGATATTGATGACCTCGCTAACACGGAGGCCCGAGCCGTAGGCGAGGGCGATCAGTAATTGGTGTTTTTTATTTTTCAGTTGATTTATTGTGCGAATAATTTCAGCCTTACTCAGAATTGTCGGCAGTTTGAGCGTCTTTTTAGCACTGTGAATATTGATGTGCTGCCTAATGCCACGAATGTTGTAGTAGTAGAATTTAATGCTTTGCAAAATTTGATTGCGCGTTTGCGGTGCTAAGTTCTTGTTAATGCAATCATCCAGAAAGAGTTTGATTTTCTCGATATTCAGATCGCGAGCATAGTCAGGGTCGAAAAGCGCGTAGCGCTTGAGACCATAGCGATAGGCCTTAATCGTCCGAGGACTTAGACCTCTAATTTTTAGTTCCAGTTCCATTTTGGCAAACTCATCCATCGCATGAAATATTTAAATGGCAAGACAAATATAACCCAGCGACTTTACCAAAACTTAAAATTATCATAAATTCTCACAAAAGCAGACATAACCAGCGATAATAGCTAGATAACTGCAATGAAATCGTGTAAAAGGGAGTTGTAAGAAATAATCAAAAGCCCTAAGATACATTTACAAAAATATTTATCCATA
>CAZXGE010000016.1:0-11636 GCA_964640445.1 uncultured Candidatus Peribacteria bacterium | reverse complement strand
ACTCGCAATGACCTCAGAGTTAACCAAGCAATAATCACTTACTCGCTTGAGCAAACGATTTGCCACCCTTGGAATCCCACGACTACAATTTGCCAAAAGTAACGCCGCATCCTGTTTTAATTCCAAATTTAATATAGCTGCTGATTGCGTTACTATCTCTGCAATTTCAGCATCCTGATAATAATCCAATTTGACCAAGCCCCCAAAACGCTCCCTGAGTGGCGAAGAAATCTTATGCGGTTTAGTTGTCGCACCTACTAAAGTAAACTTAGGCAAATTTAGACGCAAAGTTTTTGCCGTAACACCTTTACCAAC
Source organism: uncultured Candidatus Peribacteria bacterium (assembly GCA_964640445.1). Taxonomy (GTDB): domain Bacteria; phylum Patescibacteriota; class Gracilibacteria; order UBA1369; family UM-FILTER-41-14; genus CAZXGE01. The sequence continues at coordinate 11,321 of CAZXGE010000016.1, read as the reverse complement.
AACCAAGTCCAAAACAAAATCTTCCATAGCACTATAAAGCACCTCTTCGATCTGAGGACGCAATCTATGGATCTCATCAATAAACAAAATTGACCCATCTCTAAGCGAGCTCAAAATAGCCGCCAGATCGCCTTGTTTCTCTAAAACTGGCCCAGCTGTTATTCTCAGCTCTGAATTCATTTCACTAGCAACAATATTTGCCAAAGTCGTTTTACCCAAACCAGCCGGTCCATAGATTAAAATATGGTCGCAAGACTCCTCTCTTGACTTTGCCGCATCAACTAACAAACGAATCTGATTCTTAGCCTCATCTTGACCAACATAGCGATCAAAACTTCTAGGACGCAAAACATTAGCCAGTAAGTCGGGCTCTGCAATTACCCCCAGATCAATTTTAGCTTCATCATTCTTTTGAGGTTCAGATTTACTTCCGGAAAACTGTCCTCTCTTAATCATACTAGAATGAATTACTTACCAAATAAATTGCCTTTCTTACACCTTCAGGATCAGGAATTTCATCAAATTTAATTACTGACTTATCTGAGGCTGTTTTGATTTCAATAGTACCGTAATCCAAAACAGAAAAACTAGCAAGAAAACCACGCTCGTGAGTTCTAATATCTTGAATATCCTTAAGCGAAGCCTCGGACTCTGTTTTTTTGGTTAAGTACTGCCAATCTATAAATACAATACGCTCATTCGTCAATACTAAACGATCCAACCAATAAACAATAGTCATATAAGCTACAGCCAAGGTGAAACCGATAACCAATAACAAGTGTGCAATCAATAAAAAGTTACCTGGCAAGGTCGGTGCCAAAAAAAACAATAGCGCATACAAAGGAACACTTGCTAAGATAAGTTTAAGCAATCTAATTGTGAAGGGGAGATAATGGTGGTAAAAAATTTTAACCACAACTTCATTAGTTCCTAAATGCATAAAATAAATTCAAATTAAGTCTAGATTATACAATAAAATTATGAAAAAACAAGATAAGTTAAATATTTTAACCGAAACTGTCACAGTTTTAATTAGTGCCATCTTGCTTATAATTATCATGTTATTAGTCAGCAACACCCTAAATCTAAGCAACCTCATCCAGTTTCCAGCTCAATACCAAAGCTTAGAAATCCTAATATTAATTATTTTGCAAAATTTATGCCTCCTAATTCCCTTTGGCGTATTTTACCTGAAAAACAAACTAACACTGAGTGAAATTGGCTTTAGAAAAACAAATCCACTTAGAGCATTTGGCTATATTGCACTAGGCTATATCATTTTTCTAGCAATCAACATTAATATCAAACTTGTTCAAGTATTTTTCAAGATCGAAATACCTGGATTTGGCGAACAAGTAAACAAAATCGATCTATTTGGCACAGGCACATTCAATCTAGCCATTACCTTTTTTACACTCGCGATCTTAGCACCAATCGTAGAGGAGGTTTTTTTCCGAGGTTTCATCCAAGAACAACTTCAAAAAATCACCAGCAGCAAAGCAGCCATTTTTGTCCAAGCACTGATCTTCTCCCTAGCGCACTTAGAATTCAAAGTCATCATCCCTCTGACAATCATCGGCGCCATCATGGGCTACATTTATCACAAAACAAACTCAATCTATCCAACGATAATCTTTCACTCAATCAACAACAGTCTAGCCTTTCTTGTGCTTCTATATTTAAACTAACGAAAAAGTGGTACGCCCGAGTGGATTTGAACCACTGACCTTCACCTTAGAAGGGTGCTGCTCTATCCAACTGAGCTACGGGCGCGAGTGAGTGAATTTACGAATGGAATTTATTCCAATGAGTAAATGAAGGAACGAACCGTCCACAATCTTCGATTACGGGCGCGAGTGAGTAAACGAAGGAGCGAACCGTCCACAATCTTCGATTACGGGCGCAAAAACAAATGCCAACCAAACTTACTATTTTTAGTTAATCCTGGCAAGCAGTTTATTTAGTACCATAGCGACATCCTCACGAGTCATCGCTTTAGCGTAATTTTCCGAAGATACATCCACTGAAACCAATTCCAATCGCAAAGCTTCTTGCCAGTAAGGTGCATACCAAAGGTTGGCATCTAAGATAGCGGCATATCGAGAATCAATTGTCGGATCAACATCAATTTCCATCGCTTCAACCAACATTTTCATAAATTCAAACCAATTCACATCATCAGTTGGCCTTAATTTTAAACGATTCTCCAACAAATCATTGGCATAGGCTGTAGCCACATAATCGTGATACCAAGCTCCATCGACAATGTCATTATAGCTTAGTCTTGGCTTAACTTTAGATGTGTCCAAATCCAATGTTTCAACCAATAGTTTTATCGCCTCTACTCGGCTTACAGTTTGTGTCGGTCTAAATGTACCATCAGGGTAACCATTAATCACACCGGCACCTTGCAGCTTCGAGACGACACGACCTAACTCGCTATTTAGCTCCAGATCAGCAAAGTTACGGACACTCAATGCTTCTGTTTTTAGATCAAACTGGCCATTGGCAATTTTAAAACGCAATTGTCCAGATTCCTTAGGCACAAACGTTACTTCACTATAGCCATCTTTAAAGCTACTAGCTGTCAAAATACCGCTCTTATAGTAGACATCAACACCAGATTCATCGATTGCCAACGGATCATTGATCAAACGATAATCCTTAGGCACACTCTGGCCTTTAAGATACAATTTAAGTTTTGCCTCTTGATTACGAACCAAAGTCTCCGGCACTTCATAGCTCAGATATAACTTATCTGCAGCCACATTACTAGCTTCAATTGTAACCGCTTCTTCAACATCTGTAAAATCAGCCTGTGCACCAACATTGTCATTATCACTATTCGATTCAATATTTCTATAATTCAAATTTTGCTGAACCCAAGTCATTGGATTAACAGTATCAGCCGCACCCTTTTCACGACCAAGCCCTTTAGTAACAGCTTCCACGAATGTCAAACCAGCACTTTTTGCCTCAGCATTTGTAAATGGCCAAGATGGATAATAAGCGCCTTTTTTTTCACGATCTACCTGGAAGTGCAAATGATCAGTTGTCGCAAAACCCTTATTACCAATGTAGCCAATCACTTCACCTTTCTTTACTAATTGACCTTCACTAACTACGAAACTATCCAAATGACTATAACTAGAAACTAAACCTGTCATTGATCCAATATTTTCCGGAGCAGGCACCTCAGGATGCACAATTGCAACATGCGGACCAAAACCAGGATCATCAGACTTAACCTTCACAACTATCCCATTAGATACAGCAACAACCGGCGTACCTTTTAGAGCCACAATATCTACCGCGGGATGACTACCTAGACCTTCCATGCCATCTAGCTCATAGGTACCGAGATAGGGGACGGTATATGTTATCTTAGCGTTAATATAACGCCGATCACTAAAACCTGTAGCCAATTGCGAGGCATCATAAACCGGCAAAACATCTTTGTACTGTGAGCCAACATTGGCAAAATTTTCACTTCTCAAAGCATCAGGCAATTTTTCATAATTCACAGTTTGCGGCAATGGCATCACCGTACCGTCAAAAACTACATTCAACCTCAATTCATCAATTAGATTCGCTTGCAAAAAGCGATCACCATAATTCAAAGAAGTCGTAACAAGCATCAGCACTAGAGTCAGAATCAGTCCTTTTAGCCAATCTTTACTTGAGAATAATTTCATTTTTTGCTTTTTTTATTGAGTTAACAGATAATTATAGCAAATTTTTATCAAAAAAACAATGACGACAGTAAAACTCAATGAACTAAGCAATTTCATTCAAGAAAAGATACCTCAAAAACCAACCCTAATCTTACTTTCAGGCACTCTAGGAAGCGGAAAAACCACATTTAGCAGAACCTTACTCGCAAGCTTAGGTCTAAAAAGCCAAAGCCCAACATATGTCCTAATCAACCAATTTGAGAATATAAATTACAAAGTATATCACCTCGATCTATATCGACTCACAGAAAAAGAACTGAATCCTGAGCTTTATTTCGAACTGCAAGACATTATTCATGACGAAAGCGCCTATTGCCTAATCGAATGGCCAGAAAAGTTGCAAGAATTCCAAATCCAGATCAACAGACCATACATCCTACTAAACCTTAGTCATACTGGTAATGACGAAGAACGAGCCATTACTTGCCAGGAAGTAAACGACCAGCATTTGGATCATTAAGACCAGAAATTTTAGCTTCCGCCAATTGCCAACGAATCAATGCTGCTTTTGTCGATGCACCAAAATAATCAGTAGTATATAAGCCAGTGAAATAACCAGCCTCCTTTAAAAATTCTTGCAAACTTTTAACATCAGACCCTTTTACACCCAATTCCAAAGTTCGGGACAATTCCGGCAAATAGTCAGTCAATCTAACTGAACTCTTTGTACTAACGGGCGCTGAAATCATTACACCAGCATCTGCTCCAGTTTGTGACAAAGATTGAGGTTCAGCCATTAATGCATCCAGAAATTTACGATCTACAATACGACTACCAGTATCAGTTAATCTTTTAACCAAGCCAAGGTCTTTCTTAAAACGGAACAAAGCGTTAGCAGTCAATGGCCCAAAATAGCCAGTTGGTTCAATCTTAATATAACCACGCTCTTTTAAAATATACTGTAGCCTTTTTACGCCATCACCACGACTATTCAGCTTAAGCCCTAGCATTGTCTCATCGTTAAGTACCAATGGCTTAACTTCTGTAACTTTTTCTTCGATTAAACTACTTTTGAGCTCAGATGCCAGAATTGCCGTCGAACCTTGATCAAAAGCCAACAATAACTTATCTAAACGCGCTTGAGTTTTTGGGCCAAAATAGCCAGCACCAGCATCAGTAGTACTAGCAATTACACCCTCTGCCAATTGAAATTTCAAAACTTGAGCTGCTAGTTCCTGACCATAAACACCATCGATTTGCACATCATAACCAAGCTGTCTCAAAGCTCGCTGCAATAACTCTACATCACTACCAGTCGCACCTCTGCCAAAATGACGATCAGGAACTTTCAATGTCAATCGCTCTCGATTACCAATAATCACTTTTTCAAAAGCAGCAATCGTAACAACACCAAACACACCAGGATTAAGATCTGCATTTTTACTTAATTGCTCATTAAATTTCTGAAATTGCTGTACAGCTACCTTTGTCTGATCATCATATTTAGCCGTCACTGACCCCTTGTAATAACCCAAATCTCGCAAAAACTGCTGCAATCTGGCAACAGCCTCACCATTGTCCCCATATTTAAGTTCGTCTTTAAATTCAAAGGGATTCTCAGCCAAATTGGCATATTTAACTTCACCACCAACTATATTTACCTGAGTCAATAAAGTATCATTTAGACCATAAACCGTTACCAAACATGGCCTTTTACCAAATTTAAGTGCATTCAACAAAGCCTCATCACCATAACCAAACCAGATATCTAAACGATTACCCTTAATTGCACCACCACGATCAGCAACTTCAGTCATACCAATCCCTGGGATGTACATTTTTGTACCAAAAGGAAACTCTTTAGGCGCAGCGACCATACCCGGAAAAACTGGTTTACCACTAGCCCCGCGCACACCTCCGCCATTCAATCGAATATCACCAGCATAAGTACCTGTCGCATAACGACCCTGCCCTGGCAAAGGGGAATAATAAGCAGAACAAACAAAATTTTGATCAACGCCATCAGCAAGATCAGGCTTAATTTCAGTGTCAGCCAAAGCCAAACTGGGCAACAAACATATCGACAATAAGATGACAATCAGTCCGATTCTTTTCATATGCTCATTTACTTATTTCTAATATATAGTATAATTTTCTACTTTTGTCAACCATACTAACGGAAATCTAAGAAGTTCTAAAACGATGAAATTGACCAAAAGTATAGCAAAAATTCAGCAAATAACAACTTCGCATTAACTCTTAAGGTTGACATAAAACCCAAATCTAACCACCGATTCGGCGCAAAATTTCGCGACTTACAAACTCAACATCACGTCCAAATTTAAGTCTAGATAACTGCTTATAAGCTTCGGCCAATTGCATATCTCCTTTTTCCGTATAAGGGTTGAGTGGCGTAATACTAAACGGACGACTTGGCTGCGTATCGATACTAAGTTTCATTACAGCCTTATACTTATCGACATTAATCAAATCCTGATCAGAGAAAACCGGTGCCATTTCTTTAGCCAAATACTCCGCATCTTGAGCACCAATCTTGTAAGCCATCATCGTCCCGACGTTACCAAACACGGCATTTTTAATTTTCTCATCATTACCCTCTGAAAGCTGACCTATGTACTGATGCGCCAAATTAAGACTCAAGCGATACTTACGCGCTTCGGATAAGATCGATTCAATACTGTCGGTAATATAATTCTGGAACTCATCGATATACAAATAAAAATCACGGCGTAGCTCTTTAGGTATACGCTGCCTACGCAATGCGGCCATCTGCAATTTCGAAACGATAATTAACCCCAGAAGCTTCGAATTAATATCACCGACCTCACCTTTAGAAAGATTCATCAACAAAATTTTACCCTCCTGCATTACATCACTAAAATCAAATGAAGATTTAGTCTGACCAATAATGTTACGCATCATAGTATTCGTCACAAACGCACCAAATTTAGCAGCGAAATAAGGAATCATCTCCTGTTTCTCTCGTGCACCAGTTTGGGCCATTTGATTATCCCAGAATGAGCGCACAATTGGATTCTTAACATGCTCAACACGCGTTTGCTGGAAAGCATCATCCGTAAATAAACGCACAATATCAGTAAGCGCACCACCATCAGGATACTCCATCAGAGTTAAACAACCATTACGGAAATAATCCTGAATCCGTGGACCAAATATTTCTTCATCAAACATCTTGATCATAATATTCATCGCATCGAGAGCAACTAGATCACGCTCAGCCTCACCCTCAGCCTCAAATAAATTGAGCCCCATCGGTCGTTCCAAATCAGCCGGAGAAAAGTAAATAACATCATCAGCGCGTTCCTTGGGAATAAAGGGCAAAATGTCATCAACCAAAGAGCCATGCGGATCAATGACGCATAAACCAGCGCCACTTTTGAGATCCTGACGAATCATACTTTGGAAAATAGAAGACTTACCAGTACCAGTTTGACCAATCACATAGAAATGACGGAAGCGATCTTCATTCTTCATCCGAATTTCCGTCTTTACACCACGATACAAATTATGACCAAGCAAAATTCCTTCAGTCGGAATATTCTTCGGCGGGGGAGCAATCTTATAGTTTTGCCAAGCGATATTGGGAGCTTGATTATAGCGAATATTAGGCAAATGAAACAATGAAGCCAATTCATCCGTCGACAAAATCATCTTTTTCAAAAAATGTTTCTTGAAAAATGGCAAACTAAATTTACGCAAAACATAATCCTGCGTAAGACGCTTTAAACTATGATATTTAGTCACCATAAAGCCATTACCATCAGGATAACCAAACTGACTAAATGACACAACGATGTCATCAACAATTGCAGCAGCACGCTTTTGTGTCGGCGCAGCAGCTACTAAACGAATCACAGTTTCAAAACCTACACTCGTACTCTTCTCTTCAATCGCCTTAATCTCTTCTTCGGCAAGTTGCGTCATCCGATCCGAACCACCAGGCAAATCAGACTTGCCAGCTGCATCGGGATTGAGCATATAACTCATAATGTCAGAAACCCATTTGATTGGATTCAAATAACTGAAAAAACTTTTATCTTCTTTTTGATTCAATTTATTTTTAGCCAAATCGCGTCCATCTTTTTGCCAGCCATTAGGAAAAGGCTTAATCATAATCTGCAATGAAGCACCTTCATTTTCATTAATTTTAGAAAAAGCATTCGTAATATTATTGAGTGGATCAATATTCAAATACTGATATGTCTTAAATGGATACATATGATCCATAGCCAAATTCAAATACAAACCAGAAACCTGGCAATCTTTATTGAAAATATTATAATCGGAAGCTTGCTCAACATAACAATCAGGGAAATAGCCCGTCAAAAGTTTTTCAACAGTGTCCTTAAGCTCAGGTGGACAAACTATATAGAACTGAATCTGCCCATCCAAGACAGCATACTCTAAACCCAAAAAATACTGACCACGAAAAACATTCTTAAATCTAGAAGAATAAAGACCATACAGCCCTTCATAGAACTGATTCATCACCCCCAAAACCTCTTTAAAATCTTTTTGCGCCATTCCCTCGGACTCTTTCTCACGATCTTCACGAGACTCCTTTTTAGGAATCACAATTCTCAAAAAAGTCATACGATAGCTCCTGGAACTTTCCGTGTAATTACGCACAAAAAAACGCAAAGCATGCCAGCCCAGGTAAGCAACGATAACTATGATGATTCCAATTATTACAAATTGCATTTTTATTTTGTAGTATCAACAAATTTTATTATACACAATTTCCCCAAATAACCAAAGTTAATTGTGGGTGGTCGCAAGTTCTTTAAAAAGTGAAATATTGTGGACCATTTTGCGAATAGCACAGTACACAATATTTTATCTTTTTACTCCTCCACAGTCCGAATGTGCAACTCTTTAACTTGAGCTTCTGGCATTTCTGAAGGAGCACCTAAAAGCAGATCTTTAGCTTTTTGATCTTTCGGGAATGCAATTACTTCACGAATATTTGGCTCGTCAGCAAACAACATTACCAAACGGTCTAAACCCCAAGCTATACCACCGTGCGGAGGTGCACCATATTGGAAAGCTTTAAGTATATGCCCGAAACGACGCTCAGCATCTTCTTTAGAAATACCTAATGTATCGAAGACTTGTGCTTGCAGCTCCTGATCATGAATCCGAATTGAGCCACCACCAACTTCATTACCATTCAAGACGAAATCATAAGCTCTAGACAACAATTTTTCCGGATTTGTCTTAAGCAACTCAATTTGGTCCAGCTTAGGACTAGTAAATGGATGATGGGCAGCTTGGAAACCAAATTCAGGATCATACTCAAACATCGGGAAATCAGTAACCCACAAGAAGGCGTAAACATTATCAGGAATCAAAGAAAGCTTACGAGCAGCTGCCAAACGAACTTGACCTAAAGCATTACAAGCCACATGATAATCATCAGCCGTAAAGAAAACGATGTCACCTTCAGCAATACCAAGCTTAGAGACTAAATTAGCACGCTCTTCTTCGCTAAAGAACTTCCAAACTGGTGATTTTATCTCACCTTCACTCATCGACACATAAGCCAAACCTTTGGCATGATAAATCTTGGCAACTTCTGTTAAATCCTCAATATCTTTTCTTGTAAAACTTGCACCATTAGGTACTTTTAACGCTTTAATCACACCACTTTCACGGTTAGCCACATCTTTAAATACAGAAAATTCTGTGTTTTTGAAAAGCTCAGTAACATCAGCAAACTTCAATTCAAAACGCAAGTCTGGCTTGTCTGAACCGTAGTTATCCATAGCCTCTTTCCAAGTCAGCCTCGGAAAAGGTTCGTTCATGATTTTGATATCTGGGCGGAATTTTTTGACCAAGTGCAACATTAGCTTTTCGTTAATGTCCATAATATCAGCTTCATCGATGAACGACATTTCGATATCCAATTGCGTAAATTCAGGCTGACGATCACCTCGCTGATCTTCGTCACGGAAACAACGTGCGATTTGGAAATAACGATCGAAACCAGAAACCATCAATAATTGCTTCAATTGCTGTGGTGACTGTGGCAAAACATAAAATTTCCCAGCATAAAGACGAGAAGGCACCAAGTACTCGCGACTACCTTCTGGTGTACCTTTCACCAAAATCGGCGTCTCAATCTCATAAAAATTTTCAGCATCCATAAATTTACGAACTTCACGAATCACCTCATAACGCATGCGGATATTCTTTTGCATTTTTTCTCTACGCAGATCCAAATAGCGATATTGCAATCTCACATCTTCACCAATTTCTTTTTCTACATCAATTTCGAAAGGGGGAGTCAAAGCTTGGTTCAAAATCGTAAGCTTTTTAGCCCTAAGTTCAATCTCGCCAGTTGGATAATTTTTATTAATCATGCCTTCCGGACGAGCAATCACTTCACCTTCGATCTGAACTACAAACTCAGACCTTAATGTTTCCGCCAATTTATGGCTCTCGCTATCTACATTAGGATCAAAAACAACTTGTGTAATCCCATAACGATCTCGCAAATCGATGAAAATCAAATTACCATGATCTCGACGACGGTTAACCCAGCCTGCTAAGGTTTGCGTCTCTGACAAATGCGACTTATTCAATTCACCACAAGTTTTTGTTCTTAACATAGCATTATTTTTAAAAGTTCTTGTTTAATAACTTAGAAAAATTGACACAGAATCGCAAGCAGAAATTTAAGAAACCAATGCTCCAATTGTATTCGCTAAAGCAGGATTTAAGGAAATACCTTCTTTTAAACGCAAGACTTTTTCCGAGCCAGAATTATCTATTAGAACCAGCTCCACAGGAGTCTCACCAGGATTACCCTGAATCAGACCCTTAAGCTCCGCAAGCTTATCCTTAGCCAAATCTGCTTTCACTACAATTCGATAACAAGCTTGATCATCAACATTCATATTTATTTCCCTAAGTTCAGAATTCGGCTGATGCATTATATCCTCATCAGCCAGAACCGGATCCTCCATCTCAACGACTGGTAGGAAAATCTCATCAGGTGCATACAAACCAGCATTAATCGCATTTTCTTTAACTAAAGCAATCGATGCCGATTTAACTTCCTTAAGCATAATTTGTTTGTCTCTTCTTTCTTCGAGCTTACCCACAATATAAACAAACTTATCCTGAGTCAGCAAATCAGCAAAATCTTTAGCAGCCCTAGGGAATGCAATTGCTTCAATCGAACCTGAAGGATCTTCCAGTTGCAAAAAAACCATCGGTTCGCCTTTCTTCGTCATCGTCCTACGAACACCTGTAATCAAAGCGGCAACTCTAACATCCGTACCAATTTGCTTTTTGGACAGCCTACCAAGCAAAGAATATTTTGTAGACAAATATTGACCAAGACCTTTTAGTGGATGCCCAGAAACATACATACCCAAATATTCTTTTTCCCATTTTAATTTTTGAAAATCGGAAACTACGGAAGTTTTGGGCAACTTAAGTTCATAAAGCTTTGTACCACCATCACTTGAACTAAATAAATCCATCTGGTTTTCAACTTCATTAACTTGTTCACTTTTGGCAAAAGCAGCAATTACGTCATAGCCAAAAGCAATATCCTGTCGCTCTCCTAAAGAATCCAAAGCACCAGAATAATCTAAT
>CAZXGE010000015.1:0-11890 GCA_964640445.1 uncultured Candidatus Peribacteria bacterium | reverse complement strand
AACCAATTGCCATTGTCAACAAAGTCACCTATCTGCGCGATTTTTTGCCCTGCCACTACCTTGGTTCCATTTGGGGGTAGGCTATGTCGGCTAAGATGACCATAGAAGCTATAGAAAGGTTCTGAGGCACCTTCTGGTTGGTGTTTTAGTAAGATATAGGCACCATAACTCATAGGCTCGTTGTCAAAGCCACTTAATTCCACTACACCATCTAGTGGTGTAAAAAGATCAGTGCCGGCGGGTACAGTAATATCAATGCCAAGATGATAGAATCTTTTCTCTAAAACTATATGGGGATATTGCGCTAGTAATAGAGATCTTTTCTCTAGATAATCTGAAATTCCCCATTCCCTTTGCTGGGACTGTAGCATTTGGAATATTTGGTCTTGGAAAATTTCTTGGTTGTCTAGATCAAAATCTTTGCCAGTTAAGTTTTCATCATCTAGACTGATAAATAGTGGCTTGGTTTGGAATTGATTTGCAAAAATAGGCGCAATTTCTAAATCTTGGCCAAGGATGTTGTATGGATAAATCATGATAATAATTAGATTAAAGATTGTTTTGCAGAGTTGCAGTTGAATTGGGTAGATAGCCAGCAGCAAATGTGCGCAGATGCATACCATTTGTACCACCAAAATTTGGGTTATTAAGATTCCAAGGATCTGGTTCGTCAGGTCCATTTTTATCGCCTATGGTCACATGGTTAGTAATTAAGCTTTGGTCGCCAAACGGTAATGCAAGGGCCATCCCACAAGCTAATGCTGGCCCCACTGAGCGATCATGGCGAAGATCAGCGATAATTTGAGTGCCTGGGCATTGCTGTAAGTAAAGAGTGTGAGCGTGTGCAAGTAATGGTGCAATTAGGCCTCTCTGTTGTTGGCCTGGGGCTACCGCCCATTCGGTAGTTTCTCCACCGCTAATCATACAAGCGGCAATCGTATCACCATTTGGATTAACCATCGAATAGACTTGGGTGTTCTGTGGTGTATTAGTTAAGATTTCATCGCATTGCTCAAGCGTCCAGCCAAAAGTATTTTGCCAAAGGCTCAATAGCTCTCCTGGACTGTTGGCGCCAGTTCTAAATTGGTAGCCCTCATTTAGCATTGCTGCAATTCGCTCCTGAATTTTTTGTTCGCGAGGTACTTGGTCTCGATTAGCGGTTTTTGCCAATATTTTTTTATAGATTTCTGCTTTAATTTTATCGCTAATACGTCTGGCAAGGCAATTGTAGCCAATGAATACTTTGATATTCCCCCCATCTAGCCAATAGGTAATTTCATGGTGGGAATTTTTTTTTGCTAAGGTCGTTAAGTCAGGTATGGCACTAACGGGTAAAATTGCCCTAATCACAAAGCGTGATCGATTTGCTTTTTCCATAGCTTTTAAGTTCTCACTCATCAATCTTTCTAAATCAGCTAGGGAAATCGGTTCAGCAAGTTTTGTGGTAATGACACGATCATAGGATCCATTTGGGTTAGTTCCTTCAGTCAAAGCCCCAGAGTAAGCTGCTGGTTCTCGTTGATCACTAGGGGCACCGCCGTCTTCGCTAAGCATCTGAATAATGATTAAAATCTATTTGTAGTTGCTGTATAACAAGACAGGGTGTGATTTAGCTAAAATATTGACAAAATGTTGTAAATTTTAGTATTTTTGTTATAAATGTAACAAAAGTCATGGAGAAAATTTCGGATGCAGTCGGTTATATTATTCGCAATAATCCCGAATGGGTAGATTTACTTAGGCATGATTTGGTGAATATGACCCAGCTCGCCAATTATATTTGTCCACTCATAGCTGCTCGAACACAGAAACCTGTTAAGAGTTCAGCGGTACTGATGGCACTGTCTAGGTTAAAGACGGATCTATCCCAGAGTAATATTCCCAGAGTGATATTCCGCTTTGACCACATATTAGTACAGTCAGATTTAGTAATTATCACCTGTGCTAAATCTTTGGCAAATATCAAAAAAATAAACTTATTCTATCAATCAGTTGTCAAAAATTCAGGTTATATTACCCTGACAGAAGGGATTAGTGAAATTAGCTTAATTTTCAATCACAAGTATTTGGCACAATATCATAAATTGGTAAGTGATAAGCCAGAGTCAGAATTCACTCGGGTGTCTGCCTTAGTATTGAAATTTTCTCCAGAATACTTGAATATGCCCGGTTTATTGGCGTCAGTTGTCCAAAAAATTGCCTTACAGCAAATCCCGATAATTGAAGTTTCTTCAACACAAACTGAATTTATTATGTATTTAAACGATAAAGATATTTCTTTGGCCTTTGATACTATTTTTTTGAGTTTTGTGACTAGAAAATAATCTTCAACTTTAGATTTTAGAGTAAAAGTTTAGCGATGTAGCTTGACACCTCGCTCCAGTCGTCATTTCTCGGTACTAAAATGTAGCCACCACGACTACAGTTTGTGCCAGAAGTAGCCTGACAACGGTCAAATTCTGCCTGATTGCTATAAGTAGATTTTAGGATATTGGCGGTGCTTAAGACGCCACGGTTTTCGATTTTGTAATGACGATATTCTTGGTAAAAATTGAGGCTGTCATTCAGACCCAAGTCGGTGTCGACGCGGTTGAGTACAGCTTTGGCTAAACCAATGACTTTGGGAATATCTTTGAGGCCTAGGTTTTGGGCTTTGTTTTTTAGGGCTGAGAGGATTAGTTGTTGCCGTTCCGCACGAGCAAAGTCTGAAGAAGTATGTCTAGTACGAGCAAGTCGCAAAGCTTCCACCCCACTCAGATGGTAGGTTCCTGGTTGGTAGTTGAGTGTACCCCAACGACCGTTATCAAAAGTTTTGTAGGTGGGATCGACGACTGCTTCAGTTAGTGTGATATCTACACCTCCCAAGATGTCAATTACCTCAATAAATGCGTACATATCAACCAAGACGAAATGTTCTATTTCTAGGCCGCTAATCTGTTCCAGTTCGCGCACCAGAACTTGCATAGCTTTTTTATTGGCACCATTACGAGCATAGTAGCTGTTGATCTTCTGGCCTTGCCAAGACAGATCACGGGGTATGCTGATCATTTTGACAGTTTGCTTATTATGATCAAGAGCTGCCAAAATCATCGTATCTGTCAAGGACCCGTGTTTGCCAGCCAGTAACATGATCTCTTGATCTTTAGCTAAGCTTTTTTTTTTGCCGCCGGTTGTTGAGGCGTTAGTATTTGTAGTGATTGTGTCGGTGTTCTCGCTATCCGTTAGGTCATCCAGATTTTTGATGCCAGCGGCTGTTTTGACTTTAATCAGTCCGGTGCCATTTTCCATGAAGATGCTGATCTCTTGGCTACCTTTAGTGAAGACATAATATAATCCATCGCTGCGTTCTAATTTTTGCCCTTTGTCATAGCCTTGATCTATAAACAATTTTTGGAAATTGGCTGATTCCATTGTTTCGATAAAATCTTGTCTTTCTTGGCTAACAATTTTTTCGAGTTCGGAGCGAGCATCTAGTTTACCTACAATTTTTGCCAAATCGCTACTGAGATTTTCAGGTTTGATTGTCATTTCCGCATCTCCGCTGGCTAGGAAAACATTACTGAGGGGATCGATAGCCAGTGTTAACAAGACAGCATTGTCGTTACCAAGGAATTGATATTCGTCGTCTGATTTGCTGACGGTTAGTAGGCGATCAGAGAGTAGTTGCTTTGTTTCATCTTTAGCCAGTTCGCTGTCCATCAGTACGCCAAGCGTATTTTTGCGTTCAACAAGTGTCGCAAAAGCACTTAATTTTTGCTGGTTGAGACCACCTACAAACTGCCAAAAATCAGCTTTAGAACTGAATTTTTGTGTTTCATGTGGTAGGATGACCAGATACAAACCTTGTTCTAGGTCAAAATCAAACCGTACTAGATTCTTTTGTGTCAAATCTTCGCTGATTTGTAAATCTTTAAAGCTATATCCCGCCGGCAATTCTAGCTCATCGCCACTACTTAGTTTGGCAAAATCAGCTTTAATTTCTTGGATTCGCACTATTGTAGCTTCATCCGCCAATAGTTGATTGACCGCCTCGTAAATACCCTGGCCACTTGCTTCACTTTCCTGCAAAAGCGCCAAGCCTAGATCAGCTTCGTCGCTTGGTGTAGGAAAATTAACTGCTTGGCTCAGGCTGTAGACCACATAACTTTGATACAAAAATAGCAAAAAAAAGGCGAAAATCCCAATTCTTTTGAGTAGTTCCAAGCGTTTGCGCCAAATAACTTTTTTAGGAATTTGATTCTGATTGAAATTAGCTCGATGATCCATCTATGTAATGTAGTTTGATTTTTGATTAGTCAAAACCATTATGCTCGTAAAATTGATAAATTTAAAGACGAAAATTTTAGCTAAATAAAAACCCCCGCAACCTGCGGGGGCTTTTATTTACTTAATCTGTAGTCACTTTTAGACTGAATTGATCTCTCTTTCAACCGCGACTTTCTCACCTTCCAGGTAAGCAATTTGGAATTCGCTTAGATCGGAACCGTTAGCCAATTGATCTTGGACAAACTGGAGATACTCTTCGTGAGATTTTTTGTTGATCTCTTTTTTCGGAGAACAGTAGAGAGCCAGAAGTGTTGCTGAATTGTCTTCATTGCGGAAAGTATAAATGCCTTTGCGCACAAAGAATTCTTCAATTTGATTCTCAGATTCGATAACTAATAATGAGCTATCGATTGAAGTTGTCAGATTGGCATGACGAGCCAAAGTTTGGATCGCTCCATCCTCTTCCACTTTCACCTTGAGACTTAAGACATCACCCATAAACACAGTTGATTCCGGTGTTTTGATTGTGAGCTTGAATGTAACTGCCATTATAAACTGGTTTTAAATGGATTATTTTTGAGATTTTTGATGGCGTTCGATTACTTCTTCGATCGAACCAGCATAAGCAAAATGACCTTCATCAATGTGGTCAACTTCACCAGCTAAGATTTGAGCGAAGCTTCTAACGGTGTCATCTTTCTTGATGTATTGACCAGGTGTACCTGTGAACTGTTCAGCCACAAAGAAGTTTTGGCTCAAGAATTTTTGGATCTTACGAGCACGATTTACGATCAATTTATCTTCATCAGAAAGCTCATCCATACCTAGAATCGCAATCACATCTTGAAGCTCTTTGTAGCGTTGTAGAGTTTTTCTGACGCTTGTCGCAACTTCGTAATGTTCTTTACCAACCATTTCTTCTTTAAGAGCCAAAGAAGTAGAATCCAATGGATCTACAGCTGGATATAGACCTAGAGAAGCAAGATTACGAGAAAGTACAACTGTTGCATCTAGATGCCCGAAAGTTGTAGCAGGAGCCGGATCAGTAAGATCATCCGCCGGTACATATACCGCTTGAACTGAAGTAATTGAACCAGTTCTTGTCGAAGTAATCCGTTCTTGTAGTGTCGCCATATCAGTAGCCAAAGTTGGTTGGTAACCTACCGCAGAAGGTAGGCGGCCAAGTAGAGCCGAAACTTCTGAACCAGCTTGAGTGAAACGGAAAATGTTATCGATGAACATCAAGATATCCAAACCTTGATCGCGGAATTTTTCAGCAATTGTTAAACCGGTAAGCGCAACACGCATACGAGCACCTGGAGGTTCGTTCATTTGACCGAATACCATTGCTAGTTTGTCGATAACGCCACTGTCTTTCATTTCGTGGATCAGGTCATTACCTTCACGAGTACGTTCACCGACACCGGCAAACACGGAGTAACCACCATGACCCATGGCCACATTGTGGATTAGCTCTTGCATGATTACAGTTTTACCTACACCGGCACCACCGAACAGTGCAACTTTACCACCCTTAATGAATGGTACAAGTAGATCGACAACCTTAATCCCAGTTTCGAAAATTTCGACTTTAGGATTTTGGTCAACGAATGAAGGTGGAGTAGCATGAATAGGGCGGCGTTCGATTTTGGCATCCACTTGAGGCATACCATCGATAGCTTTACCAGTAACATCGAATACACGACCCAATGTAGCTTCACCTACCGGTACAGAAATAGGTGCACCAGTGTCAGAAACTTCTTGGTCGATATAAAGGCCATCTGTAGAAGACATGGCTACGGAACGAACTAGACCATTACCTAGATGTTGTTGTACTTCCAGTGTAACGGTACCGTTTGGGCCTTCGACTGTTAGGGCATTGAGTTGGTCTGGTGTATGCTCAGGAAAGTAAGCATCGACCACAACCCCGATCACCCTAGCAATTTTCCCTTTTTGGTGAGACTTAGTCTTGGTCATAATTATAAAGTTTAAATGGCGGACATTGCACCGCTCAATTCAGCGATTTCACGAGTAATCGCGGCTTGGCGGGCTTTGTTGTAAGTAAGAGATAGTTCTTTGATCATTCTATCGGCGGCATCGGTTGCATTTTGCATCGCGATCATCCTGCTGGAATATTCAGCCGCTTTTAGTTCCATAAAAGACTGCATAAACAAATTTTCGACAATTTGTTCGTGTAGGCGTTCAACCACGCGTTCTTTATTGGGATTGTATAGCATCAAATCACGCTTGAGACGGTAATTTTCCAGTTCAGCTTCCGCTTCAGTTTCAGTTTTTGTTAGTTCCGACAATAGTTCTTCTTGAGAACCTAAATGTTGAGCCAACATCGAAACGGAGAACGGTAGATAAACTTTACGAACTGGGTAGAAAGTGAATGAGTTTTTGTAATGGGGAGCGATAAAGTGAATTTCTTTACATAATTCTTTGCGCCAGAAATCCAAAATTTTATCGACGATATTGAGCATTTCAAAATTACTGATTCGTTCAGGGACACCATTGAAACTTAGCGCCACCGGGATTTTATTACTCTTGGCAAAGTCATGACTTTTACGACCAATTGTAATCAGCAGTCGGTCATCTGCCGGTGTTTCTTGCCAAAGTTTAGAATTGATCAAAGCTTTGGTAAGTTTGACATTGAGACCGCCACACAAACCTTTATCCGAGGTGTAGAGGACAAACAAAGTTGGTCCAGCTTCGCGTTTAGTCATGTACTTGCTCAAAACTTGTTGATCGAATTTGTTTTCGACCATTACTTTGAGCAAATCATGGGTGTACTCACGAACTGACATCGCTTTTTTTTGAAACTGACGCATTTTACTGGCAGCCACAAGTTGCATGGCTTTGGTAATTTTGCGCGTATTCTTAACGCCCCCAATTTTTTTCCTGATTTCTAGTAGTGAACCGGACATAATTTATAAGGGTTTAAGTTAAGTTTAGGAGAAAAAGCTTTCAGTAACTTCTTTCATCATTGCTTCAATTTCTTCTGTCATTGCTTTTTCAGTTTCGATTTTTTTCACCAAATCTTGATGGCTAGATTCCACAAGGCTTAGGAAAGAAGTTAGTTTAGCCGGAACTTCATCAGCAGTAGTTTTGTCTAAATAGCCTTTGGTAGCAGCATTTAGTACCATTACTTCTTGCCAGAGAGCGTAGGGGCTGTTTTGCTTTTGTTTAAGCGCTTCCACCACACGACGACCACGAGTTAGACGAGCCAATGTAGCTTCATCAAGTTCCGAGGCGAATTGTGAGAATGCTTCCAATTCGTAGTACTGAGCCAAGTCCAACTTAGCTGTACCGGAAACTTTTTTCATGATTTTAGTTTGAGCAGCACCACCAACCCTAGAAACGGAGATACCAACATTGATCGCTGGACGGATACCTTTGTTGAATAAATCTGATTGTAGGAAGATCTGACCATCTGTAATCGAAATTACATTGGTAGGAATATAAGCTGAAACATCATTCGCTTGAGTTTCGATGATTGGTAGGGCAGTGATACTACCAGCACCTTTTTCATCGTTTAACTTAGCAGCACGTTCTAGTAGACGGCTGTGCAAGTAGAAAACATCACCAGGGTAAGCTTCACGACCAGGTGGGCGGCGAAGAAGTAGTGACATTTCGCGGTAAGCAACAGCATGTTTAGATAAATCATCATAAACTACCAAGACATCTTTACCTTTAGCCATGAAGTATTCAGCGATAGCTGTACCGGCATAAGGAGCTAGGAAGTGCATAACCGCTGAGCTAGCAGCCGAAGCTGAAACGACAACAGTATATTTTAGTGCACCTTTTTCGCGTAGTGTCTCTACAACTTGAGCCAAACGACCTTCACGCTGAGCTACAGAAACGTAGACACAGATCATGTCTTGGTCATGTTGGTTGAGGATTGTATCGATAGCAACTGTAGTTTTACCTGTTTGGCGATCACCAATGATCAACTCACGCTGACCACGACCAACCGGGATTAAAGCATCGATGGAAACGATACCTGTTTGCACTGGTTGATGTACAGATTTACGAGCCATAACATCCGGAGCTTCAGATTCATGTTGCATGAATTTATCAGCTTTGAATGCGCCTTTGCCATCCAAAGGTTCACCTAGCGGATCGACAACGCGGCCGATAATATCATCGGAAACGGGAACTGATAGGAATTTACCTGTACCACGAACGAATAGACCTTCAGAAACGGCAGTAGTTCTTTGAAGAACCAGAGCATAAGCAATGTCACGCTCCAAATTCATCACTAGAGCACTAGCATTTGCACCTTCGATTTCGACCACTTCGCTCATTTTGATGTCTTTAAGACCGCGGATTGCGATTACACCATCTTTGAACGATTCGATGACGCCATGCCCTTTGCTCTCATTGTCCTTGCCCTCAGGCATTTTGGAAAGAGCTTCTTCCAAATTCTGTAGGAATGAAGATAGCGTACCTTTTGACATAGTAATAAGGGATAAAATTGATTAAGTAAGAGAAGAAATATAATTAATGCGGCTGAGCCAAGAATTGTCGACCACTTTGCCATCAGCAAAAATTCGCATACCACCAATCAGATTGCGATTGATTTGAAACACTGCAAAAGACAGCTCGCCATACTCCTCGCGAAGTTGCTCGCGAATAGCTTGTTTTAAGTCGTGGTCAACTTCCCGAGGACTTTGGACAAGTATGTACGGTGTTTCTTTTACTTTGCGAGTGAATTCGCTAATTTGGCTCATTAACTCTTGGGCTGTTAAAGTAACAACAATTTCCTTGAGTGTTTCGCCCAGTAAGCTATCGGATTTTAGCAATTTTTCTGCGTGAGCCTCTTGTTCTTTTTGAGACAGCATGTAGAAATCAATTGCTAAACTGTCCAGCTTACCGGCGAAATTATTAACCCAAAAAATAGCAATACCATGAGCTAAACCGTTGCCGGTTAGATCTTGATTGTTATTGCCGGTAGAGAAACTAATTAAACCTTTTAAATCTGCCATGAACTCAACTTCAGTTGCCGTAGTCAAATAATTTTTGATTGTCTTGGCAATTTGAGCTGTTTCCAATTTTTCAGCGCGTACTTTTTCATTAAGTTCAAAAAAATCCGAGTGTTTCTTTAAGAAATTAATGATTTCGTAGCTTAGAGCGATATTAAATCGGACGAGCATGGTAGTAAATTAGATTTAAAGAGTTTTATTTAACTTTTGTATGTTTTCCAAGCGTCTTTAACACTTTCCTCAATCACATTTTCCGGAACGCGATTATGAACGATATGAAGAACAATTTTTGAAATTAGCTTGAGAAGTTCACCTTCAACTTCTTTGATCAAGGACTCTTTACGAGCATCGATCTCAGTAGCAGCTTTTTTGAGCATTGTTTCACGCTCTGCCTCCATCTCTTCCGTAAGTTTACGGCGAGTTTCGTTGACATAACGATTCATCTCATCAAGCTTAGCCTGTAATTCGGCTGCGGCTTCTTCTTTGGCCAATTGCATTTCTTTGAGTTTCTTCTCGAACTCAGATTTGATCAGTTCTGCCTCGCCAATTTGATCGGAAATATGTTTTTTCCGTTTGTCGAGAACTCGTAGAACTGGTTTGTACAATAGATAGGTTAGGACACCGATAATCAAACCGGTATTAACCATGTAGATTAATATGCCGTAAAAATCGATACCTAACTTGCCAATACCACCCATAAGAAAAGTTTGGGTTATTAATTAAGCTTGTCGATGTCTAAATTAGACAGCAAAGAGGATGATGAAAGAGATAACCAGACCGTAAATCGCTGTCGATTCACAAACCGCTTGACCTACGATCATGTAAGAGAACAATTTGTCAGCAGCTTCAGGGTTACGACCCATAGCTTCCATTGCTTTAGAAGCAACCATACCTTCCGCTAGAGCGGGGGTAATACCAGCAATCATAGTTGTTACGCCAGCCATGATAACTTTTACAACTGCAATATCCATAGGATAAAAAAATTAAAAAATAATTTATAAATAATTAAGCTTGCTGCTTACGACGCGGAGATACCGAAGTAATCGTACCGGTCATAAACTGCAGGGCTAACAAAGGGAAGACAAACGCTTGGATGACACTACTCGCCATACCTAGGAACATAAACGGTATGGGTACCAAGAACGTTGTATAACTGGAAAGGAATGTAATAATGATAACAATCAACTCGCCCGCCAAGATATTACCGAATAGACGAGAAGAAAGTGAAATAACTTTGGCAAATTCGCCAACGAAATCCAAGAAACCTAGGAATAAGTCAATAAAGGCAGTAATCACATCCATTGGCTTTCTGATTTTGAAAAAACTACCAATTTTAATAAAATTACCAATATGACCGATTGGATTAATTTTAAATGCCAAAAAGTGAGCAAGGCCTATGACAGTTAAAGCCAAGCCAATAGTTAGACTGTAATGAGTTGGTGGCGTCTTGGTAAGTGCCATAGCTCCTTCGCCTGCATTAAGTGTCAGTTGACTAACCAAAGGAATTACCCCGAAGTTATTACACAAAAGCAGCATCATACAAATCGACAACAGCACCGGCAAAATTGAACGCGCTTTTTGCTCATCACCACCAAAAGCCAAAGTTAGTTTTTCCAAATAGAAACCCATCAGTGCTTCGAAAAACACTTGGATGCGACTAGGGATAATGCCCAAACCTTTTCTAACCCACAGAGCAAAAGCAATCAAAACTAGATCCACAACCAGAAGCCCAGCCATAGTTGCCGTGATCTCCACTGGCCCTAGCGTGAACAAGACATCCGGTTTAATGCTAATTGGCGGTATTTCGAGAAGGTAGAACATAATTGATGAAAGTTATTTTTTGTTAACTTGTTTTTGAATTTTGAATGCAATTTGTCGCACTTTTTTATTGACGGCGTATTGTGAAAAGGGAAAAGCAATAAGTAGTCCCGCCACCATGCCCAAAGGTTTAGTGCCAATCAATTTATCGATCAGAAAACCACCACCACAAAATAAAGCCATGACACCAATGGTAATACCACCGATCCATAATGTGATATTGAAATGGGAGGCAAATAAAGTGTTGGAAAACACGCTGTCGGGAATTTCTTGTTTTTTTGAAGCTTGATCTTGAATATGTGTATTTTCCATTTTTTGTAGTGGATTTAGGTAGCTAAATCGCGCGTAGAATAAATCCAATATAAAAAAAAGCAAGAGAATTTTGACTAGTCAGAAATTTTAATTCTGTCACGACGAATAATCAAAGGAGGGGAGGGCAATCAGCATGCTTTTGCGCCGGTTGCCCTCCCCTCCGAAATTCACTCGAAAGCTATAGTGAAGTTAGCTGCTATTTTGCTGCTGATTAGCCTTTGTAAGCTTTTTTGACTGCCTCGGCTACCGCCTCGGCCACACCAGGATCGAAAGCTAATGGAATGATTTTTTCAGTTGTTGGTTCTGTGACCAACGCTGCCAGAGCTTCGGCAGCCGCTAGATTCATCTGGGGCGTAATATCGCGAGCTCTGATGTCGAGAGCACCGCGGAAGACTCCAGGGAAGGCTAGGACATTGTTGACTTGATTGGGATGGTCAGGTCGTCCTGTGGCCACAACTTTGGCGCCAGCACGCAAGGCCACTTCCGGTTCGATTTCGGGAATTGGATTG
>CAZXGE010000014.1:0-12403 GCA_964640445.1 uncultured Candidatus Peribacteria bacterium | reverse complement strand
AGTGGAAAGCAGCTAAAATTGCTGGTAAAAGATTTTCAGTAAGGTGAGGTGCATAAATTTGAGTTTCTAGTTCAAGTTCTTGGCCATAAAGATTGATTTTTAAAATTTGGCCTTTTAATTCCGGTAAGATTTTTTTCTCGAGTAAAAAGCAGCTAAGTTCTGATTTTTGTTCTGGTTTTAAATCGAGATTATTTGAGTAGTAGAGAGTTGTGATTTTTTGTTGCTTTAATTCTTGGCCAATTTGATATGTGAATTCGTTGTCATAATTCAAGATGGCTATGCCTCCAGGTTGCAGGTTGTTAACTAGTTCACTTTTTGCCTTTTTTATCGCTTCGATGCTGCCAAATAGACTTAGGTGTTGTGGTGCTACTTGAGTAATTATGCCGATTTTTGGTTTGACCATTTTGGCGATCAGGGCGATTTCTGTTTTTTGGTAAGCTCCCATTTCGCATACAAAAAATTTGTGTTTTTGGCTCAGATTTTGCTTGATTAGATTGGCAATACCGATTTCGGTGTTGATGTTTTCTGGTGTTTTAAGTGTTAGACCTTTTTGACTAACTAGACTGGCAACGAACTCTTTTGTCGAGCTTTTACCGAAACTACCGGTAATACCGATTGTCATGAGTTCTTGATGGCTGTTGATTTTTTTAGCTGCCTGCTGGATGGCTTTTTGTTTTAGTTTGTTTGTAATGACAGTTACTATGGTTGTGATTGCTAAAATTAGTGGTACTGAACAGATTAAAATTAATTCTTGGTAGTTATCGAATAGAAACAGGCTAGCTAGAATAATTAAATTATATGTGACTAAAATTAGTTTGATTTTGCTGGTGAATTTCGGTCGGAAGAGGCCTTGATTTAGAATTTTGTAAATTGTGAGAAGGCTGATTCCTAGTAAAATTGGTAATTGGAAATTATTAATTAATGTGAGACTAATTAGTAAGATCGCTGTGAAGATATTGGTTTTTGAGAGTAATAGTTGTTTCCCATTTTCATATGTCCAAAAATCTTTAAGCCGATCTAGTCTGTATTCTTTGCGTTGAATATAGTGAGTGAATGCTAGGCTCCAGACATTGGCTAAAAAAAGTGTGATAATTGAGCTTAGGATAGTGTTGATAGCTAGATAGAGACTCATTTTATTTGTTTAAAAAGATGCGGGTACAGATCTTGATTAGTTCATTTTGTTGCTGGCGATGAATAGCGTGACGACAATTTTCGAGAACGATTAATTGGGAACCTTGGATTAGCTTGTTGATTTTTTGGCCAGAGCTTAGTGGTGTGATTTTGTCATCTTTACCCCAAATTAGAGTTATGTTTTCTCCATGTTTAATTTTGCTAAAATCAGTTGTTAGGTCTTCGCCGGTAACTAGTTTAAATGTTTCTTGCATGAAAGGGTCTAGTGGAAAATCTTTAATGCCGGTGAGTTTGTAGAAACGATATTTAAAACGATTAATTGTCGATTCGGAAAAGATTTTTTTGGCAATTTTGCTGATGAAATTTAGCAATTTAGTTTTGAATGTTGGTTCTGGTTTGATTCCAGCTGAAGCTGTTAAGATTGCTTTCTGGAATGGGTGTTTTTTTTGTAGCCATTTGGCTGCGATTCTGCCCCCAAAGGAGTGAGTCAAAATATATTGTGGTTTGATTTTGTCTGGTAGATCGTTATAGATTTGTTCGCACCAATTCTGATAGTCGGTAACTGTCCAAGCTTCTTTGGGGGCTTCAGTTTTGCCGAAACCGGGTAGGTCGAACATAACCCAAGTGAATTGATCTTGTGCTTGGTCTGTGAAAGTTTGCCAACTGGCATTGGAACCACCCCAGCCATGTAAAATTAAAACTGGTGTGCCTTGGCCTTTTATAAGTAAATAAGGTTTGGGAAAACTTTTCATGGAATGAATTTTGTTTTTGATTAGGATAATTCTTTGATTTGATCAGCAATTTTTTGTTCTAATTCTTCTTTATGCAGAGCTAATTTGTTGGCAATTTCTGGATCATTAGTTCCTAAGATTTGGGCAGCTAAAATGCCGGCATTGTCGGCATTGTCGACAGCTACGGTGGCTACGGGAATACCAGCTGGCATTTGGACGATCGACAATAGTGAGTCTAAGCCTTCGAGGGAAATTGCTGATTTTACTGGTACGCCAATAACTGGGAGGGTTGTTAGTGATGCGACCATGCCAGGTAGGTGAGCAGCACCGCCGGCACCAGCGATGATAACTTTTAGACCTCTATCTCTAGCTGTTTTGGCGTATTCGTACATGCGATCGGGAGTGCGATGAGCAGAGACAATTGTTAACTCATATGGAATGCCGAATTTTTCTAAAACAAATTTAGCTTTTTCCATGACGGGAAGGTCTGATTTGCTGCCCATGATAATGCCAACGAGTGGTTGATTGCTCATTATTGATTGGTTATGGTTAGTGTTTTTCTCAAAATATCCGCTTTTTTGAGAGCCTGGTCAATTGTTTTGTCGATCAAAACCGCATGACCCATTTTGCGGTATGGTTTCACGGTTGATTTGCCATAAAAAACGAGTTTGGCTTCGGGGATTTTGTAGGCTTCAACTAGGCCTTGATAGTCAGTCTTGCCATTGGCATTTTTGTCTCCAAGGAGATTGATCAGAACGGCAGGTGTGAGTAGTTCTGTTGACCCTAGTGGTAAGTTGAGGATTGCTCTGAGATGTTGTTCGTATTGTGAGCAAACATTGGCAAAGACGGTGTGGTGGCCACTATTATGTGGTCGTGGTGAAATTTCATTGATCAGAACTTCGGAATTTTTGTCGATAAACATTTCGACAGCAAAGACACCGACAATGTTTAGTTTTTCTGCTAATTTTTTTGTTAGTTCGATTGCTTTGGTGGTTTGGTTGTCGGCGATTCTGGCAGGGGCAATTAGTGTATCGACTAGGTTGGCTTCGGGATGGAAAATTAGCTCAATTGGTGGGAAAACGGCAATTTCGCCATTGGGATTGCGTGCGGCTAAAATTGATAATTCGGATTGAATCTCGACAAGTTCTTCGAAAACGCTAGTTCCTGGTAGGATTTTGTTTTTGTCTTCGGTAGATTTAATGATTTGGACGCCTTTGCCGTCATAGCCGCCGGTTCTTAATTTTTGGACTATCGGGAATGGCCCCGTGTAGTTCTTGACGGCGTCTTCGTCTAGAAGTTGATATTTTGTTTGTGGAAAACCATGTTTTTCTAGGAATTCTCTTTGTAAGCCTTTATCTTGAATGGTTTTTAAGACTTCTGGATCGGGGTGAACTTGTTTGCCTTGTGATTTTAGCTGTAAGAGGGCTTCTGTATTAACGGTTTCGATTTCGAAAGTGATGATGTCGCAATCTTGGCCGAAGTTTAAAACGGTTTCGTAGTCTAGCAGATCTCCTACGACAAAATCATGCACGAAATTAGCTACTGAAGCCTCGGGGTTGGGGTCTAAGACCTTGACCGTGATCGGTAGCTCCATAGCTTTTTGTACGAGTAACATGCCAAGCTGTCCGCCGCCTAAGATTCCAACTTTTTGACTACGCATGGAAGCTGGTGATTACCGGTATAAAAATGGCAGAGCCAAGGGGAATTGAACCCCTGTTACCAGGATGAAAACCTGGCGTCCTAACCACTAGACGATGGCTCCGTATTTGCTTTAGCTTAGTGATTATATGAAAAAACTACTTGAAATCAAGCTTAAATTTCGCTAAGTTGACAAACTTAGATTTGATTATAAGGTTTATGGCGAGGTTTTTTCCAGATCAAGTGCTAAAAGATTTGTTTGATAATAGTTCGCATATTTTTGCTGTGGGGAGAACAGCAGTGGCTAGAAGGCTGACTACAGTTGAAGGTGATTTTGCTGTACGTGAGCTTAATGCTGTGCGATCGCGTAATTTGCGACAGTATGTGAAATCGATGTTGATGGCGCTAAATGGGATTGAGTTGGCTAGGAGAGCTGGTTTGGTTGAGTTGGGAGTAACACCAATCCATCGGTTGACTTATTTGTCTCGTGCTAATGGTATTGGTGAATTAGAGCTTTCTGAGCATGAACTTACTGATTTGCGAAATATGTTGAGGTTGTTTGATCCTGAGTTGGAAAAAAAATTGAATGCTTTTTTTGATCTCTTGATTAATTCGAATAGGGCTTTGCTGATTGCCGATTTTGTCGATGGTGAAGATTTGAACAAATATTTGTCTGAGTTAGTTATTGGGAAATCTAATTCGGTAGATTTATTTCAAGAATATATAGATGTTTATCATCAGATTGAGGCAATATTATTGGCTTTGAACGAAAAATGCTTGATGCATTTGGATATACATCCTCGTAATTTGATTTTTGATTTTAAGCAACGATATTTTAAATTGTTGGATTTAGATTCTTTATGTTCTGCTCCTCAGACTATTTTGCCTCCATTTAATCCGGAATATGTTTGTAATACTGCTAATTGGGATTTTACAGTTGAGCAGCAGAATGTTTTTTTATTGATTAAATATTATAATGATTTGATGTTGCAGTTTGCGCACAATTTTGGCGAGGGTGTTAACGGCCGTCAGCTGATGTATTGTTATAAAGATAATTGGAATAAGCCATTTGAGCAGGTGCGTTTGGAATTAGGTAATTTAATTGATCAGGTTAGAAAATCCTTGCCCCGAGAGGTGATTTTGGTTAGTATTTAGAAATTGTATTGTCCACTTAAGAAATTACTGATGATCGTTTGGCCGTGTTCGGTTTGGAAGCTTTCGGGGTGGAATTGGATGCCATAGAGTGGGAGTGAACGGTGTTGAATGCCCATCGGGAGTTTGTCTTCTGTTTCGGCTGTAATGACAAGTTCTGGTGGTAAATCGGTACCGATTAGTGAATGGTAGCGCATAACGGTGAAGCTGCTTGGTAGATTTCTGAATAAATTTGGCTGTTTAATTTTTGGATTTTTTGTGATGTGGATTTGGCTGGTTTTGCCGTGCATGGCTAATGGTGCGGTTGTAACTTTGCCGCCTAGATAATGAATGATGCCCTGGTGACCGAGGCAAACGCCAAGAATAGGATATTGATTTTTGAGTTTTGTGATGATTTGTTGGCAAATGCCAAAGTCTTTGGGCTTTTCGGGAGTGCCGGGTCCTGGGGATAGGACAATGTGTGTTGGTTTTGCGGCTTGGATAGCTTCTATGCTGATTTCGTCGTTGTAATAAACTAGGACTTGATTTTGGCCATTCTCTGACAAGTACGCTCCTAAAATGTGGGTAAAGGAGTCGTAATTGTCGATGAGAATGATTTTTTTGTGCGAATTGTTAGTTGGCAATTGATTCTAAATATTTGTAGATTTTATAAGAGGCGGAGACACCTTCGGCCGCACCGATAATTGCTTGTTTGAATTCGGCGTTGGTAATATCGCCAGCAGCGAAGACACCTGTGACATTGGTTTCAGAATAACGATTGATGATAATCATGCCTCGGCTATCTAGTTCGACACCTAATTGTTTGGCTAATTCATTTTGTGGATCCCAGCCAATGGCGACAAAGACGCCTTGGAGCTCGATAGTTTCACCATTTTTTAGTTTGACGCTAGTAACTTGGTTGCCGTTGCCCAAAACTTCTATGATTTCAGTCTGGTAATGGATTTGGATTTTTTCGTTTTGTTCGATGCGTTGTAGGTTGATCGGTTCGGCACGCATGGCATCGCCACGGACGAAAACATGAACTTTGGCAGCGTGATCGGCAAGGATTTTGGCTTCGATAGCGGCTGAATCTCCACCACCGACGACAGCTACGACTTTGTTTTTGAAGAAGACGGCATCACAAAGGGCACAGTAGGAAACGCCTTTGCTGCTGTATTCTTTTTCGCCAGGAACACCTAGGTGTTTGTGGTTTGTGCCAGTAGCTAGGACGATAGTTTTGGCATAATATTTTTTGTCAGAAGAATCGATAACTTCGAAGATTGGATAGTTTTTTTCGCTAAGTTTGTTGATTTGTTTAACTAAAGAGAATTGGAATTCAGCACCCGTTTCTCTAGCGTGTTCGATAAATAATACACCCATGTCAGGACCTGTAATTGATTTGATCCCAGGGTAGTTTTCGACCAAATGAGTTGTTGTAATTAAGCCTCCCGGAACAGCAGCGAAAACAAGCGTTTTGAGGTTGAAACGAGCAGCGTACATGCCAGCACTTGCGCCTGCTACACCACCACCAATGACGATAACATCGTAGATATTTTCCATTATATTGATTAATTTTATTGATTTGAGTTTAGCTTTTTTCAGATTTGAAATCAATCTACTTGTAAAATAATTGCTTTGGGCTATGATCTAAATAGATTTCCCTTATTTAAATAATAATTTGCATACTATGAATATGGTGACTATGGATAAGCTGGTTTCGTTGTGTAAGAGAAGGGGATTTATTTATGCTGGTTCAGAGATTTATGGTGGTTTAGCAAATAGTTGGGATTATGGCCCCATGGGTGCGCAGCTGAAAAAAAATCTGAAGGATTCTTGGTGGCGTTATTTTGTTGAAAAGCGTCGTGATATGGTTGGTTTGGATGCCGCGATAATTATGAATCCTAAAACATGGGTTGCTTCTGGTCATACGGCTACTTTTAATGATCCTTTGGTGGAAGATATCAAAACAAACAAGCGATATCGAGCTGATCATTTGCTGGAAGAAGCTCTGGGGATTTCTACTTCAGGTATGAGTGTGGAAAAAATGGCGGAATTGATTCGTGAGCATAAGTTGCAAAGTCCCGATGGTAATGAGCTGTCTGAGCCCAGACAATTTAATTTGATGTTTGAAACAAAGTTGGGGCCAACGCAAACCGATGAGAGTAAGGTCTATCTGCGGCCAGAGACTGCTCAAGGTATTTTTGTTAATTTTAAGAATGTTTTAGATTCTAATCGAGTGCGGTTACCATTTGGTATCGGTCAAATTGGCAAAGCTTTTCGCAATGAAATTACACCGGGGAATTTTACTTTTAGGACTTTGGAATTTGAGCAAATGGAAGTGGAGTATTTTGTTGAAGGTGGAAAATGGGAATCGGCTTTTGCTGATTGGGTAGAGGGAATGGAGTCTTGGGGTAGGCGAATTGGGCTTGATCCTAATTTGCTACATCGTTATGAAGTTCCGGCAGAGGATTTGGCTCATTATTCCAAAAGGACGATTGATTTTGAGTATGATTTTCCCTTTGGTCGGAAAGAGCTTTGGGGTCTTGCTTATCGTACGGATTTTGATTTGACTAGTCATGAACAAGCATCGGGGGAACGACTGAGTTATACAGATCCTAATGATAATAAAATTAAATTTATCCCTCACGTTGTCGAGCCTTCGTTTGGTGTTGATCGTACGCTGTTGGCGTTGTTGGCTACAGCTTATGCTGAAGAAGAGGTTGCCCCTGGGGATGTGCGTGTTGTCCTTAGGTTTGTTCCGGAAATTGCTCCTGTGCAAGTTTGTGTTTTGCCCTTGGTGAAGAAAGATGAATTAGTGCCTCTTGCTGAAGATGTCTATGCTAAGTTGGTTGAGGCTGGTTTGCGCACAGACTATGATGATGGTGGTAGTGTTGGGAAGCGCTATCGTCGTCAAGATGAGGTAGGGACTCCGTATTGCGTGACGGTGGATTTTGATTCTTTGGAGGATCAGTCGGTAACGATTCGTTTCCGTGATTCGATGGAGCAAAAGAGAGTCAAAATTGAGGAATTGGTAAGTGAACTTATGTTATGATTTTTTTATATGCCTGATGGTGATGAAATTTTAGGTGATGATAAATTAGATACTTCGGACACTTTTGATCAGATTATAGATTTTATTGACGAAAGGAACATATTGTCTGAAAATGTTGAAAGTGGTTTTTATGAAAAAATCAATAAAACTCGGCTAAATCTTGTTGAGCAAAAAGCTTTAGAAAAGTTAAATCCGGATTTGTATAGAGAATTATTGCTAAAACAGAAAAATGTAGAAGCTGATTTATTAAAATTAAAGTCAGAATTTGTAAAATTGAGAACTAATGATCCTCACTGTTTGAATATTGATGCATGGGAAACGGTATTAAGTGAAATTAAGTTTAAAATGAATATCTTGCCATTTGAGAATACAAAATTTATGACTTCTTTGCCAATTCCTGCGATTGAATTGGAGAAAGTACAATTGAGAAAGCGATTCTTAGAGCTTTTTGGTCAATTAGATTTTGGAAATGATCAAAGCTTGATTAGTATGATTGGCAATAATTGGCAGATGTTTGCTGCGGGAGTGATTGATAGCCTTGGTCATGATTATGCGATGATTGCTGATAGATTTGATGTGCTTGTTGAAAATCCTCAGTTGCTTATGGAGGCTTTTAAGTTAACTTTTGACATGCTGAAGCTGTTATCATTGGCTGATTTACATGAATTGGCTGTTGATGGCTTAGCTGATTTTATCTATAAAACTGTTGAAACTGATGGTAAGAATATTCCATATGAATATGGTGTTTTGTTTGGCAAGGCTTTACCATTTATTTTAACTAGCGGTAATAGTGAGGATTTTTCTGCACTAAAAATAGCTAGTTATGCTTCATTTCAGACTGGTGATATTTCAAAAAATCTGGCTGATTTTGATTTTTATAATAAGCTATTAGCTATTTTGTCTGATAATTATAGAGGATTGGATTATAATCAGATATTAAAGTTATACTCTGGATTTTTAGATGATTATTCGGCTTTGGACCAGAATAAAAGAGTAGAGCTGAATTTGGGTTTGGTAAATTTAGTGAAAAATGGAGACACTTCTGTTTTGGGTACAAAATTTGTGCAAGATTTAATAGCTAAGAACTTTTAATTTTGATATAAATTATGAAAATAGCTTTAGCATTAGGTAGTGGTGGTGTTCGTGGTTTTGCTCATTTGGGCGTGATTAAAGTTTTGGAAGAGGCTGGGTTAGAAATTGATTTAATTGCTGGGACTAGTGCTGGGTCTTTAGTAGGAGCACTTTATGCTAGTGGTAAATCGGTAAATGAAATTAGAGATTTGTTGTTGGAGGAGAAAGCGCAAATGTTTTGGGCATTGGCAGATATATCTTGGAAGCACGCTCTGATTTCTGGGAATAAATTGGATAAATTATTGAGTAAATGGTTGGCTGTTGATAGTTTTACTGATTTGAAAATTAAGTTTGTTGCTGTTTGTTGTGATTTATATACAGCAGAACAAGTAAATATTAATGAGGGGAATTTGGCGAATGCAGTTAGGGCAAGTATGGCTGTACCAACTTTGTTTAAGCCAGTAAATTATTTTGGGAGAAAATTAGTAGATGGAGGCCTCTGTTCGCCAGTACCGATTAAGGCTTGTAAGCAGGCTGATGATCATTTTGTCATTGCTGTTAATTTAGATAACCATCAGCTCTATATTGCCCCAGATGTGGAATTTAGCGGTCTTAAAGATAATGCAAATCGTGCTTTGAATATTATGAGGCATTATTTAGCGAAATTGGAATTGGATGATGCTGACTTGTTAGTTGAACCTAAAATTGATTTGGTGAGTTTAGTTGGTATAAAAGAGTATTTTGTTGATCATCGCAAAATGGATGATGTGATTGCAGCTGGTGAAATTGCTATGAGGAATAAGTTGCCGGAGTTGTTAGTTAAGTTAGCTGCCAAAAAGTAGGTTAATTTTGTGCCATTTGCTGTAGAAGGCACTTTCGCAAAAAGCTTTGGCTGATTTTTGGGTTAGTTTGTTTTTGATTGTATTGCCTTCGAGGTACAAAATTAGATCTAATTCTTGGTTTGGATTGTTGATTTCTTGCGCAAATTTTTCGGCAAGATTATTTGGCACCATCATGTAGTAGTTCCAATTGTAATTGGGGATTTCTAGATTGATTTTTTTGCTCGTGAGAAATGATTTGTAGATTAATTCGGAGCAGATTAGGCTATGGTTGTGGATGAAGTCGAGTTCGTAATCGTAAGGTTTGCCATAATGTTTGAGTGCTTCTAAAATTACAGATTCTAGTTCTTCTTGGTTTAATTTCGTCCGCAGAATAACGAGGCTGTCTGATTTTAATGCTTTAGTTAATTTGCTTAAATGGACACCTTTGCTTGTTGATTCTAGGATTGATTTTTTAGCCATTTGTTTGGCAATTAATGGTGATTTATCTTGAATTATTTTTTGTGTATCTAGGCTTAGTTCTTCTAGCTTTCCTGTATATAGAAGAGCATGGGTCCAATAACCCGGTATGCCTAAATTGCTAAGTTGCCATTCTTTTCTGGTTAGAATAATATCCCCTGGTTTTAGTTTAGATAGGATTTTGCTGTTGATTACTTTTTTATTAATTAGCTTTTTGCGGAAGGGTACTTCAATTATTGAGCCGCCAATCATAATCTGTTTTTTAATCGGAAAAACAGTTTCATTTACAATTTTTTTGATAAGCTTGAATGGTTTTTTGAGTCCAATATTGCTGTATTCCCAAAAATTTTGGGAGATGGATTCTAAATTGGTTGTGATTATAGTTTGTAATTGATTGATAATTGGGTCTTTGCTCGTTTTGATTGTGTGAAAATAAAGCTCACCAGCTGCAATTTTGATTGATTCATCTGCGTCTGTCATTTGTGTTAGGATTCTTTCTAGCGAATTTTTCGGGATCACATCATCTTCATCTTTTTGATTTAAGGTTTGTTCTAATTTGGTGTTGTTTTTTGTAGCTTTGCTGATTTTGATAAATAGTTTGTGTTGAGTTAGTAGGGCATAGAAACTTAATAAAAATGCTAGATCATACTTCGATTTTTCGGTTAAATTTTGAAATGATAAGAATTGGCGGTAGCGTTTTTTGATTGTATCGATTTCGAAAATGATACTAACGATTTCTTGCCAGATTTTTTTTATTACTGGGCGATTTTTGATGATTAGTTCGCCAGTTTGGAAATTTGGATTGTTATAAGTATTAATTTTTTTGATTAGTTTAGTCGCTTTTTTGCTTAATTCTTCAATTGTTTCTAAATCTTGGCTAAAATTATTTAATAATTTTTGGAAATTGATTTTTTTGATGCGGAGGATTGTTGGTAGGATTGCATATAGCCCATAAGCCAAAAAGCTGATGAAGATGATGCTGATAATTCTGGTGCTTAATTCGTTCATTTTTGTTCTTTTAGACTTGGTTTTTTCTTTGTTTTTTGCTATAATGAATAGATTTATTCACCAACAAAAAATAGAAACATGGAAATTGTAATCAAACTTTGGGAATTTTTAAAGGTCTATTGGTTGCAACTGTTTGTATTTTTGCTTTTTTTTAGAGTGGCATATGCCTTGATGAAAGTTACTTTTCACTATCTGGCTGCGTTTTATGCTACCAATGATTTGGTTTATTTGAAAGTAACTTTGCCTAGAGATGACAGTGAAAAAGATGATCGCAAGGAAACCGAGAAGGATTTTCGTGAGAAAATTGCTCTGATGGCACAGTTTTTTCGTTCTTTGCATGAGATTAAAGAACTAACTTTGCGTAACCGAATTAAGGTTTGGTTATTTCAGTTGGATCTAGTTTCATTTGAGATTGTTTGTAGTCAAAAATTAGTTCATTTTTATGTAGTAACATATAAAGATTATCAAGGTTTATTAGAAAAGCAGATAACTTCGACTTACAATAGTGCGGATATTAGCGTTGAAAAGCCTTATGAAATTAGGAGAAAAGGTTTTAAGACTAAATCTTATTATGCTTACTTGGCTAAGGAGTTTTATTATCCGCTTAAGGATTATAAATTGGTAGAGTCAGATCCACTGAATAATTTGACAAATGTCATGTCTAAATTGGAAGAGGAGGAGTTGGCAGTGATTCAGCTTATGGTGAAGCCGAAATCTGATCGTTGGCAAGCTCAGGCTCGAGAGATTGGTACCGCGTTTTTTAAAGGGAAAAAACCTAAGAACCGTTTGTTTAAAGATGTGCCAGTGCTTAAATATCTTGGCTTTCTGTTGTCGATATTTACTTGGACTGCTTCACAGTTTGCTAAGTCTAATGCTCCTGGTGCTGATAGTGGTGGCGATAAGTTTGTACGTATTTTGCAAACTGAGGAGGAAATATTTAAGCGTATTGGTGAAAAAGCAAATCAGCCGGGGTTTGATACCGTTATGCGTATTTTTGTGACAGCAAAAGATGAATCTCGTGTGGAAAGGGTGATTGAGGATACTTTTGTTTCTTTGAATGTATTTAAGGATGATGGTGCTAATGAATTTCAAACTCGTAGGATTGTGCCAATTGATTATATCAATAACTTCTTCATGATTCATAATTTTATGAATCGTTATTTTGCTTACGGTGAAAAGGTTTCGGTTTTGGTACCGAATGAGTTGGCGACAATTTTCCATTTTCCGCATAGTCGTTATAACCATGCGCCGGTGATTGAGTGGTTGAAATATAAAGTTTTGCCACCACCAACAAGCTTGCCAACAGAGGGGATTTTATTGGGTCGGAATGTTTTCCGAGGACA
>CAZXGE010000013.1:0-12539 GCA_964640445.1 uncultured Candidatus Peribacteria bacterium | reverse complement strand
TTCGAATAAACTATCGGCATATTCAGAAATCACTTTAGTGCTAATCCCGGCTTTAGTGAAAAGCTTGAGCTCGTTTAAAATTTGCCCTAGGATTTTGCCACCCCGACGCATGCTTTCGATTTCTGCTGCTGTTTTGAGCCTAATCATAGCGCTTTTTTGATATCAGCATAAACGGCGTCGATCGCTTGAGCACCGTTAATTTTAATTAATTGGCCGTTGTCTTCGTAGCCTTTGAGAATTGGTTCTGTTTGCTCGAAGAATGTTTCGATGCGGCGGCGGATGCTTTCTTCATTGTCATCAGAGCGTTTAACGAGTTGACCATTACACTTTTCGCAGTTTTCATTTTGGTAAAAAGCTGGATAGACTGTTTGGCATTGGCTGCAAAGTCGGCGTGTGGTTAATCTTTCTAGAGATTCTTCACGGCTAAGTGAAATTAGAATTGCTTTTACTGGTTGGTTTTTGGCAGCAAAAATCGCGTGGAGTTGTTCTTGTTGATCTTTACTGCGGGGAATACCATCGAAAATGATGTTTTCACTATTACTATTTTTATCCAAGAAATCAGCAACGATTTCCATCACAATTTCGGTTGGTACTAGATTACCGGCTTCAATAATGCTTTTAACTTTTCTACCTAATTCACTATCTTCTGCTGCGATTTGACGCAAGGCCGCTCCAGTTTCAAAAACTTTATAACCAAGTTCTTGTTCGAGTAAACGAGTTTGAGTTCCTTTACCTGAGCCTTGGATACCGAAGAAAAGATAATACATGATTTAGATTAGTTTGTTGTAATCGTGCATGATTAGTTGAGCGTTGATTTGGCGTAGTAGGTCGAGAGCAACACCAACGATAATGATCACAGCTGCACCGCTGAAGATAGTAGCACCATTACCAGCACCTGCTGAGTAAGCTGGGAAAATAGCAGCCATTAGGATTGGTAGCATGGCGATTAGAGCCAAGAAGAAGCCACCAAATAGGTTTAGACGATTGGTAATTTGACTTAGGAAGTCAGCAGTTGGTTTGCCTGGGCGAATACCAGTGATGTAGCCACCGCGTTTTTGGATGTTATCGGCAATTTCTTCTGGTTTGAAAGTAATGCTGACATAGAAGAATGTGAAACCGAAAATCAGTAAGAAGTAGGCAATCAAATATGGTGCACTTGTGGCACTGAAATGGGTAATGATAATGTCGGCAAGTTGTTGCAAACGAGCATTACTAGATTGTTGTGCCAATTGAGCAGCTAAAGTTGGGAAAGCTAAAACGGAAACAGCGAAGATGATAGGAATCATACCTGCTTGGTTTACTTTTAGTGGCAAGGTAGAGACTTGACCTTTGTTGCCACGAGCAGCATAAGTAACTGGAATTTTGCGGACACCTTCGGTAATGAGAATAGCAATTACAGTGAGGGCAATTGTTGTAATGATTGTAACTAGAAAGGGGATTAGTTGGTCGGCATCACGACTAGCTAAAGACAAGCTTTGTGCTAGGCTTGTTGGTGCACTGGCAATGATACCAGCGAAGATAATCATAGACGTACCGTTACCAATACCATTTTCACTAATTAATTCACCTAACCACATCAATAAGATTGTACCGGCTGTGACAGTAAGCATGATTGGTAAAATGACACCAGGGCTACTGATGTTGTTGATGATTGGCAGTTGAGATTGAGAATTCAACAATAAAATCATTCCGTATGATTGCAGCAAAGCCAAAGGCAATGTCAGCCAGCGTGTATAACTGTTTAGTTTACGACGTCCTAGGTCACCTTCTTTGGATAAATTTTCTAGTGAAGGGACGATAACTGTCAGTAACTGAATGATAATTGAGGCATTGATGTAGGGAGAGAGACCCATCAGAACGATCGAGAAGTTTTCGGCGCTACCACCAGTCAATAAACTGAAAACACTTAAGAATTGATTGGCCTCGAAAATGCTTTTTAGAGCTGCCAAATTAACTCCTGGTAGGGAGATTTGAGTTAGGATTCTGTAGAAAACGATAATACCTACAGTGAAAAGAATCTTTTTGCGAAGATCCTTAGAATGAAAGATCTGTTTGAGGGTTTCCATTTTAATTTTTTAGTTAGTGTTTACTGAACCACCAGCTTTTTCGATAGCTTGTTTGGCACTTTCGGACGCAAAGTCCAAAGTAATTGTAAGCTTTTTGCTGATTTTGCCAAGACTTAATAGTTTAACAGGTCTAGAAACAGACATGATTAAACTTTTTTGGTGTAAGTCTATTTTGGTTACAGTATCACCATCGTTGAAATGGAGTTCTAGATCTTTGAGATTGATAACTTGATTGCGCTTGTTTTTAGCATCAGGGCGAGTAAAGCCACCGATTTTTGGCATTTTACGAATTAGGGGAGTTTGCCCACCTTCGAAACCAGGACGGCGTTTACCACCTGATCTTGCAGTTTGACCTTTTACACCTTTAGTTGCAAATGTACCTTTACCAGAGCCATTACCACGACCAATTCTTTTGGCGGGCTTTTTGCGGCTGAAACCTTTTAATTCATTCTGTAACATGATTCTTAGCGGTATTAAAATTTAATTATTCAGATTTTTTAGCTGATTTAGCTTTTGCTGGCGCACTTTTAGGTGTAGCAGCTTTTTTAGCTTCTGGTTTTTTAACTTCAGGTTTTGCTTCTGCTGTCATTTCAGTTGGCTTCTCAGTTTTTTGCAGTTTAGCTTTTTGCATTCTGTTGTTAGTGCGTAGGTGGCTTAGTGCTTCGATTGTAGCTTTAGCACAGTTAACGCGGTTGTTTGAACCTAGGGATTTACTTAGTACATTTTTAATACCAGCTAGTTCCATTACTTTACGAGCAGAACCACCGGCGATAATACCAGTACCAGGACCAGCAGGGAAGATGCGGATTTTAGAGCTCTTGTACTTAATGTAAGTATCGTGTGGTACAGTTTCACCATCCAAAGGCACTAAAATTAGGTTCTTTTTAGCTTGATTTACAGCTTTTTGAATTGCGCTAGTAACTTCAACTGATTTGCCTAGACCTAGACCAACTTTACCTTTGCGATTACCAATTACGACTGTAGCACGGAAACGCATTCTGCGACCACCTTTAACTACGCGAGTTACACGATCAATTTGAATCACTGTTTCTTCGTAATCTTTACGAACTTCTTGTGGGCGTCCTTTTTTGTGTGCTTGTTTGCTCATAGGTAAGTAGTATAAGTTGGTGGAAATAAAATTTAGAAGTTGAGACCAGCGGCGCGAGCAGCATCTGCGAGCGCTTTGACACGGCCATGATAGCGGTAACCATTTCTATCGAAAATACATTCGTTTACTTTAGCTTTCTTAGCTAATTCAGCGATTTCTGTACCGATTTTAGTAGCACTTTCGATGTTGTTGGTTTTATCTTTCATGTTTGATGCAGCAACGATAGTAACACCAGTATCATCGTTAATTAGTTGAACATGAATGTTTTTCAATGAACGGAATACAACTAATCTTGGGCGATCAGCAGTACCATGTAGTTTTGCTCGGATTCTTTTCTTACGAGCTAATCGAGATTGTAGTTTAGTTGTGGCCATTTTATAAACAGGATAAGACTAATTAATATAAGATTATTTACCAGCTGATTTACCAGCTTTGCGGCGTACATATTCACCGACATAACGGATACCTTTACCTTTGTATGGTTCTGGTTTTTTGAATTCACGAATGTTAGCAGATACTTGACCAACAGCGTGTTTGTCGATACTGCGAACTGTTAGAATATTTTTGTTGTCATCTTCTTGAGTAACAGTAACGCCGTTTGGCACTTCAAATTCTACTGGATGTGAATAACCTAGACTGAAAACAATTTTTCGACCTTGTAGATTGGCTCTGTAACCAACCCCAATGATTTCCAATTTGCGTTCAAACTCTTTGTTAACACCGCTTACCATATTGGCAATTAAAGTTCTGTTTAAGCCATGTAGGGATTTAGCAGTTTTGCTGTCATCTTGTCTTGTGACTAAAATCGTGTTTTCTTCCACTTTAACAGTAATTTCAGGATTGACAGTGTGTTTTAGTTCACCTTTTGGGCCTTTGACTGTAATAGCTTGACCTTCTACAGTGACTGTAGTTCCAGAGGGGATGATGATAGGATTTTTACCGATACGAGACATGATGCTTGAACTTTAAGAGAAATAGATTTAGTAGATTTCACAGAGGATTTCACCACCGAGATTTTTTCGAGAGGCTTCGTAACCTGTCATTACACCTTTGGAAGTTGAGATAACGCTGATACCAAGACCGGCTTTAACAGATTTGATTTCAGTTGAACCAACATAGATTCTTTGGCCAGGTGAACTAACACGATTGAGTGTAAGTGGGTGCCTTTTTGGATCTAGTTCAACTGTGATGTTTTGCTGGTTAGCTGCTTCACCTTTAGTTACTTCAAAATTGACAATGAAGTTATGCTTTTTCAACACTTCGCAAATTGCTTTTTTCAGTTGAGAGAAAGGAATTACAACAGAAGTACGACGACCATGTTGGGCGTTTCTGATGCGTGTTAATAAGTCAGCAATTGGATCTGTATACATGTGGATCTTTTAGATTAAGTTAGTTTACCAAGAAGATTTTTTTACACCCATGATTTCGCCTTTACGAGCGAGCATGCGGAAGCAAATACGGCAGAGGTCGAAACGACGCATGTAGCCACGACTACGACCACAAAGCTTACAAATATGGATCACTTTTGTCGCATTCTCAGGTTTTTTACCTAGTGAAATAGCGTTTAAGAACTTTTTCATTTTTTTCTGCGCTTTGACGATAAAAGCTGTACGAGCCATATTATAGAGTGATTATTGTTTACGATTGTTTACGGAAGGGGAATGATAGTGACTTGAATAATTCCAAGGCATCAGCATCGTTAGTTGCAGATGTGTGGAAAGTTATTTGTAGACCATGGATCTTATTAGCATCAGCCGGTGGAACTTCAGGGAAAACAGTGTGTTCACGGATACCAATAGAAAGATTACCGTTACCATCGAAACTGCGTTCAGAGAAACCACGGAAATCGCGGATCCGAGGACAAATTACATTAATGAACTTATTCAAGAAATGATACATATTTTCACCACGCAAAGTCGTACAGATACCTACTGGTTGACCAGCGCGTAGTTTGAAGTTGGAGATAGCCATACGAGCTCTTGAGATAACTGGTTTTTGGCCAGAAAGTAGTACTACATTTTTTACAATTTCTTCTACAGCTTTTTTATCTTCTTTAAAGCGACCAATACCAACATTTACAACAATTTTAGTTATTTTAGGAACTGCCATTGTCGTTTTTTTACCCAGCTTCTCTTTAAGAGCTGGAGCAATTTCATTAACGATTCGATCTTTTAGTGTTGTTACTTTAGTCATTGTCAGTTGTTAGTGCTTTATTGATAGGAAAGCTGGGTTATTTTAGCTTTATTTAAGTTCTTGTCCAGATTTTTTTGCAACTCTGGTTTTTTTACCTGAATCTAGGTATTTGTAGCCAACTCTTGTTGCTTTTTTAGTCTTAGGATCGACTAGGGCAACATTGGATACATGCATTGAGGCTTCGAATGTTACAATTTCACCAGGCTGGTTGTTACTTTTCTTAATATGTTTTTTGCGCATATTAAGGCCTTCGATCACAACGCGGCTTTTTTCGGCGATAGTTCGCATTACCTTACCAGTTTTGCCTTTTTCTTTGCCACTGATGACGATAATTTGATCTCCTTGTTTAATTTTCATGTTGTAAAGATTAAAGCACTTCTGGTGCTAGACTGATAATTTTTTGGAAGCGTTCATCTTCGCGGCGTAGCTCGCGAGCAACTGGACCGAAAACACGAGTACCGCGAGGTTGGAATTCATTGTTGACAATTACAACTGCGTTATCATCGAAGCGAATTGCTGAACCATCTTTGCGAGTTTTAGAGTTTTTGGTTCTAACGATTACGGCTTTGACTACTGCTTTCCTTTTGACATTACCAGATGGAGCAGCTGTTTGTACCGCACAGACGATAACATCACCCAGGCCAGCATAGCGTCTTTTAGAGCCACCTAGTACCTTGATACATTTGACGGATTTGGCGCCGGAGTTATCAGTAACTGTCAGTAATGTTTGTGTTTGAATCATGTTCTTAAGACGTTAGGTTTTCAGGTTTGTCTGTCGTCCAGCGTTTGCGGCGACTTAGCGGTCGAGTTTCATAGAAGGTAACTTTGTCATTTTCGTTGTGTTGCTCTTTTTCATCGTGAACCAAGTACTTTTTGCGTTTAGAAACTGGTTTGCGATAAATGGGGTGCATCTCTTTTGTTTCCACTAAAACAACGATTGTTTTAGCCATTTTTTTTGCCGATACGACGACACCAGTTTTAGTTCGCATTATTGTTGAGAATTAAGAATTGTATTGATCTGTGCACGTTCTTTTTTGAGAGCGCGATATTCTTTGTGGTCTTTAGTTTGGTTAGCTCTTAGACTCAAACCCAATTCATAGAGTGAGCGTACAGCATTACTCAACTTTTCTTTAAGTTCAGTTTTGGATAGCTTATTCAGCTCTTGAAATTTATCTTTTTTAGCCATGAGTTTGATTAGTTAATTTCTTCTCTGTCAATGATTCGGCACTGACAAGGTAGTTTGTAAGCAGCAAGACGTAGTGCTTCACGAGCAACTTCTGGAGCAACACCATCCATTTCGAACAGAATGCGACCAGGATGGATTTCCATTACGTAGTGATCAACACTACCTTTACCACTACCCATCGGTACTTCAGCAGCTTTCTTGGTAATAGCTTTGTGTGGGAATACACGAATCCAGATCTTACCACCCCTCTTAACAGAGCGAGCGATCGTACGGCGAGCTGCTTCGATTTGTCGAGAAGTAAGCTCACATTGCGTAGTAGCTTTTAAAGCGAATCGCCCGAAAGCAACACTAGCGCCACCTTTGGTGAGTCCTCCGGATTTACCTCTGAGGCGATGACTTTTGCGGTATTTCTGTTTCTTAGGTAGTAGCATGTCTTTTCAAAAAAAGTGATAGGATTATAGAGAGTTTTTTTCTTTACGCAACTTTATTTTTACCTCTTGTGAAAACTTCACCTTGGTAAATCCAGACCTTAACACTAATCAGGCCGTAAGTTGTATGAGCTTCAGTGTGAACATAATCAATGTCAGCCCTTAGTGTATGCAATGGAATCTTGCCCTCTGTGAAGAATTCACTACGAGCAATTTCAGCACCATTAAGACGTCCACCGATTAGAACTTTGATACCACGAGCGCCTTGCTCCATTGCTTTTTCGATAGCAGCTTTGGCAGCACGACGATAAGAGATGCGGCGTTCGATTTGTTTAGCAATTGTTTCACCCACAATCGTAGCGTCTGTGGAAGGTTTTTTGACCTCGATAACATCAACGCTGAAACTGTGACCAAATTTCTTAGTTAGTTTTTCTTTCAATTCTTCGATTTTCGCACCTTGTTGGCCGATCAGCATTCCTGGCTTACCACTGTGGATTTTAATATCAACAACATTGCTGTTGATGCTGATTTCCACTTTGGAAACACTCATACCATCCAAAGTAGTTTTTAGGTATTTACGAATAGCTAATTCATCATGCAAAATTTTGGCATAATTGTGTTTACCCGCGAACCAACTAGAGTTCCAGCTGCGGATAATCCCGACGCGCATACCATTTGGATGGACTTTCTGACCCATAAGGATTGTTAGTTACTTAGAATAATTGATTAAGACTTTTTAGTAGTTTTTTTGACTGCTTCAGTTTTTTTTGCAGCTTTTTTCACAGGCTTCTGAACTTCGATACCAGCTTTTAGCATAACGATTACATGGCTGTAAACATGTACCAAAGGATGGGCACGACCACGGGAGACTGGGATGAAACGTTTTAGTGTTTGACCTTTAGTAACTTTTACTTCTTCGATCATCAACTCTTCACGCTTTTGACCAAAGTTGTTTTCAGCATTACTCATAGCAGAAGCTACGACTTTATATAGAACTTTAGCTGCTTTTTTGTTAGCGAACTTTAGCGTATTTAGAGCGTCAACAACTGATGCTTTTCTAACCAGGCCTGCCACAAGATTCATTTTCTTGGGAGAGATATTGGCGTTACTGAGTTTAGCTTTCATCTTAAGAAGGGAATTAAGTTACTTATTAGGGTCGATTAACGATTACCACCGTGAGCACGGAATTTACGAGTTGGAGCAAATTCTCCAAGTTTATGACCAACCATGTTCTCGCTAACGAAGACAGGCATATGTTCTTTACCATTGTGGACGGCAAATGTAATGCCGACAAACTCTGGCGCAATGTCGCAATTACGAGCCCAGGTTTTAATCAGTGATTTGTTGCCGGACTCAACCATAGCCATAACTTTTTTCATTAGTTTTGGATCTACGTATGGTCCTTTGCGTGAACTTCGAGCCATGATAGGAGAAATGTTAGTTAACTTTAGTGCTAGAGCTTTTTAGCTGTAGTTGGAAATAAATGCAAGTAAATTTAGCGATTTCGGCGTTTGACGATCCATTTATTGGTGTCTTTACGCTTTCTAGTTTTTACACCTAGAGCTGGAAGGCCCCAAGGTGTTTTTGGATGGATCAAACCAATTGGAGAGCCACCTTCACCACCACCGTGTGGATGATCAACTGGATTCATGGCTTTACCACGAACTTCTGGGCGTTTGCCCATCCAGCGAGCACGACCAGCTTTACCGATTGTGATATTGCTGTGTTCCGCGTTGCTTACGATACCGATAGATGCGTAGGCATTTTTAGGTAGTAAGCGAACTTCACCTGATGACAATTGGATTTGAGCATGTGAACCTTCGAGTGAAACTAGCTTAGCAAATGAACCTGCTGAGCGAGCCAATTGGCCACCACGGTTAGCAACAACTTCTACATTGTAGA
Source organism: uncultured Candidatus Peribacteria bacterium (assembly GCA_964640445.1). Taxonomy (GTDB): domain Bacteria; phylum Patescibacteriota; class Gracilibacteria; order UBA1369; family UM-FILTER-41-14; genus CAZXGE01. Next base: position 3,656 of record CAZXGE010000013.1, on the reverse strand, counting down.
TTGAGTAGCCTACTGGGATGTTTTTTAATTGGAAGCGGCAACCTGTGCGGATTTTACCAGACTTTGAGGTCATGATTTTATCTCCAACTTGGATACCTTGAGGAGCAATTTGGTAAGTTTTTTCACCATCAGCATAAGAAACCAGCATGATGTAAGCACTGCGATTTGGATCATACTCCACTGCTTTAATTGTGCCTTCGATGTTTAACTTCTGAGTTGCGTTAAAATCGATTACACGATAACGACGCTTGTGACCGCCGCCTCTGTGTCTGACAGTAATTCTACCAAGGTTATTACGGCCAGCTTTGCTTTTGAGAGCAACTGTTTTACCTGTAGGTTTTTTACTAGTAACTTCTTCGAACGAAGCCACTGTCATTTGGCGACGCCCTGGGGTTACTGGTTTAAATTTCTTTAGAGCCATGGTAGATTAATTAATTGGAAGTAGAAGTTTTTTCTTTAGTAGCTTTCGTAGCTTTCAGTTTGAAAATGTCGATGTTTGCACCTTTAGGGAAGGTAACGGTAGCACGTTTGTGTTCCTTGCGTTTTTCGACTACACGGCGACCCATTGTGCGCTTTTTTACAGGCATATTCACTACTGTAACTTTTTCCGGCATTACACCGTAGGCTTGGAATAACTGTGTTTTGATCGAAATTTTGTTGGCATCAGCCGTGACTACAAATGTGAATTTGTTGTCTTGACCATTGGCAACAGTCTTCTCTGTAACTACCGGTCTTATGATGTAATTTTGATTCATGATTAACTGGTTAAGAAGGTAGATTCTAATTCAGGAAGAGCATTTTTTAGGAAAACAACTTTTCTGTACTTGAGTAGGTCGGCGATATTTGCAAGACCTGGGATTACCGCTTTAACCATCGGGATATTGCGGCTAACACGAATCAGATCCTCTTTAGCTTCGCGATCAACTACGAACAGCGCGTTTCTTTCAATTTCTAGATTTACTAATAATTCAGCGAAATTTTTAGTTTTCATGTCCTTGTCGCTATAACCTTCCAGTACGATAACTTCACCAGCTTGAGCTTTTTGAGAAAGAAGACCGAATAGTGCTTGGCGACGTTGTTTTTTAGGCATACGAATTTCGAAATTACGATTGCCTTGTGGACCGAAAACGATACCACCACCTACCAACACTGGACTTACTTCCGAGCCGCGACGAGCACGACCTGTACCTTTTTGCTTGAATGGCTTACGACCACCACCACGGACTTCACCTCTGGTTTTTGTCTTAGCTAGACCAAGGCGTGCATTTGCTTGCTGGCGTACTAAAGCCATGTGAATCAGTTCTTCATTGGGTTTGACATCAAAAATCTGCGCATTCAATTCGATTTCGCCAATTTCTTTTCCAGCTTGATTGTATACTTTTACTTGCATGTTAAGATGAATGTTAGGATTCTAATGTCACTTTGATCATAGAATTGATCGGACCCGGAACTGGACCCTTGACTGCGATTAAGCTTTTCTCGGTATCAACCAATACTACCGGTACGTTTTTGATGCTTACTTGCATATCACCCATGTGACCTGGGAGTTTTTTACCTTTGTGAACGCGACCCGGCATAGCACAAGCACCAATCGAACCAGGACGGCGATGGTGATTAGAACCATGTGTTTCAGGACCGCGAGAGAAATTATGACGCTTGATTACACCTTGGAAACCTTTACCTTTAGATGTAGATGTCAATTTGACAGTACCACCTTCCTGAGTAAGCTCAACACCAAGATCTTGACCAACTTCGTAGCTAGCAATATCGCTTACACGGAATTCGCGAACAAATCTGTATTTACGATTTTTTGTAGGGCGAGAAAGCGGCATAGCACCAACAACGATAGCTTCATAGCCATCTTTATCCATAGTTTTAATTTGGATAACTTTGCCGGGCTCACATTGAACAACTGTTACAGGAATCATTCGTCCTGCTTCGTCTACGATGCGAGTCATACCGATTTTTTTGCCGATTAATCCAGGCATGTTTGTGAGAGGTTAATTTTGGCCGCAGAACTTAATTCCTGTTCCTAGTGATTAGATCACCTACAGGAGCCCGCTGACCTACTTGATAACTTGCTTTTTTTAGCCGGCTAAATGTAATAGCTCGACTAGTCAAAGTCAAGCTTATTTTTTAGATTTAGACTTGCTTGCTGCTTTTTTTGGCTTAGGCTCTATTTCTTTAGTACTTTTGGTAGCGCCGTCGGTTAGCATTTTAATTTCGATGTTTACACCTGATGGTAGGCTAAGGTTTGTTAGGGCATCAATTGTTTGTGGTGCGATTTCTTTGATGTCGATTAGACGGTGATGAGTGCGGATTTCGTATTGTTCGCGAGAATTTTTGTGTACGAATGTAGATTTTAGAACTGTGAATTTTTCAATTTTTGTTGGTAGGGGAATTGGTCCAGCTACGATTGCACCTGTGTCTTCTGCTGTTTGAATAATTAAACGGCTTACTTGGTCAATGATCATATGATCAAATGAGCGAATTTTGATGCGGATTTTTTGGGCGTTAGCCATGTGTATAAAATTAAATTTATTCAATAATTTCCCGACGTACCAATGGTAACCTCGGGTTAGTTGTGACCAAGATGTTGCTTAGTCAGTTCGTCTAGTCGAGATTCCGATCGGTGATCGACTCAGTGGTTAATAACAACTCCTGAGATTTGCTTGCCGATTATAGGTTAGTTTGGCTAGAATGCAAGAGAATTTAAATAAAAATATGCCAAAAACAAAAGGGGTGGATGAGATTAGTCTTGAAACTTATGATTTTTTCGATTGGGTAGTCGCTAGTTTACAGATTTTATTGCTGTCGCCGTTGGTATTGAATTCTGATGTTTTGACCAAAGGAATTTTGCCATTGCTGATTTTTGGATTTTTTATTATTAGTTTAATTTTAAAATTTTGGGATCATCGTTTCTTGTTAGGTTTAAAAGTTTTGGCTGCTAAGTCGGGTTATTACACTTTGGTCATGTATTTGGCCGGGGCATTGGGTGGGGGAGTTATGGCTATTGTTTTTGGTTTGAATCCGCTTTTGGGGTTACTGGAGGAATTTTTTGGTTTAGACAGGAGTGGCTTAGCTCAGTCTGAAGGTATTTTGTCGGTTGTCGGTATTTTGCTGGTGGCAGTTTCGGCGATCGGTTACTTGCCATTTTTTTACACGATGGCCTTGGTTCGTGCTGATGAGGTAACGAATTATGAGCCAGGTCAGGAATCAAAAGCGAATATTGCCATGCGTTTGATTAGTCGGATCGGTATTGTTTTGCAGGCCAGTGTGATGATGTATTTTTTGTACAAGGTGATTGGTCCAGATACTGATGCAGGTGGTGATGTTGTTGTGAGTTATATTGCGATTTTGTTTATGATAACTATTTTTTATTTGCCAGTTCGTTTCTTGGATTATCCGTATCAGCCAAGTGCAAAACATCTGCGTAATCTTTTGATCGCTAATATATTTACTGCTGTTTACGCGACTAGTTTGGCTAAGCCGTTGTGGGTATTCTTGGGATTATAAAAATAGCCCTCATGCATGCATGAGGGCTATTGGTTTAGAGCTTCCTTAGTCTGGTTTGACTACTTGATGATTTTAGCAACAACACCAGCACCAACTGTACGACCACCTTCACGGATAGCGAAGCGTAGACCTTCAGTCAT
>CAZXGE010000012.1:2010-12688 GCA_964640445.1 uncultured Candidatus Peribacteria bacterium | reverse complement strand
GATTAACTTCAGCAATTGCTTTACCACCGATCAAAGCAACGTACAGTTTTGAGTCATCCACAGAAAGCCGTAATCCATGAGGTTCACTACCTTCTTCGAGAAAAATCGTTTTCGTAATTTGTTTAGTAACCAAATCGATAACAAAAATTTTATTATTTTCCTGTGAAGCAGCGTATGCCAAAGTGCCTTCGTTGTTGACAACGACATGAGCTAGATGAGAATCAATCTCAATTGGCAAAGATCCGGTAATCGTATCAGTGAGCGGATCGATGAAAAAAATTTTATCAAACAGTCCATCCGTTATATCTTCTGTCTCTTCCGATGTATCTTCACCCATAAATCCCCGCGCGACATTTGCCGTTACTAGGACCATTTCCCCATTCGGAGCAACCTGGACATTATGAGTCGTGTATTTTACGAATTGATTATTCTGAACCTCGGATAGGTCAATCGATTTGATCAGCTTCCGGCTCTGGGTATCGATCACACCGACTCGACCTTCTTCCTCTATGGCAACATAAACTTTTTCTTCATAGCTTTGACTAGAAAGATTTTTATTTTGCAAATTGAAGACAACTAAACTGATTACGAAGGGGGATAGCGCAAGTACAATCGCTGCAATTAATGATAATCTTTTCATAAGTATAAAATTATAATTTTTTGATTTTTAGACGTAGGGAATTTCCCACTACGGAGACACTCGATATCGCCATCGCAAATCCGGCAAATACCGGAGAAAGTAGCCAGCCAAACAGGGGATAAAATAACCCGCTGGCCAAAGGAATACCGACAATATTGTAGATAAATGCCCAGAAAAGATTTTGTTTGATCCCGCGCATTGTGAATTTTGAGAGACGCACAGCTTTTACGAGTTTGGAAATATCGCCATGCAGCAAGGTTATGCCCGCGCTTTCGATAGCAACATCTGTACCTGTAGCCATTGCGATCCCAACATCAGCTTTGGCTAATGCGGGAGCATCATTCACGCCATCTCCGGTCATCGCCACAATTTGGCCACTTGCTTGTAGTTCCGTAATTTTGGCGAGTTTGTCGGCAGGCATAACTTCGGCTACCACTTCATCAATGCCAACCTGATCAGCAATATAACGTGCTGTGTTCTTATTGTCTCCGGTCAGCATTACAACTTTAATTCCTAATTTATGGAGATTTTCAATAGCTGCAAAAGCTTCGGGCTTAATCGCATCCGCTACCATAAACACCCCCAGTAATTTATTCTTGGTTGCCAGCAAGACCGGAGTTTTGCCTTCCATGGTTTCTTTGGTAATTGATTCTACGTCAAAATCAATTTTGAGTTCACTGATAAGTTTTGTATTGCCGGCATAGTATTCTGTTTTTCCAATCACACCTTTCACACCTTTGCCTTCGATTGCTGCAAAATCAGTAACGCTCGGCAGTGTAATTTTTCGTTCATTAGCTGAGGCAACAATGGCATGAGCGATTGGGTGTTCAGACTTATTTTCCAGTCCAGCTAATATCGCAACAATTTCATTATCCGATTCATTGGAAAGATTATTTATAGATGCCAATTCCGGCTTGCCGCGTGTTAAAGTGCCGGTTTTGTCTATCACAACTGTGTTGACCTTGTGGAGTTTCTCCAATGTGGCAGCATCCTTAACCAAGATTCCTTCGCCTGCACCTTTGCCAACCCCGACAATAATTGCCGTTGGCGTGGCAAGTCCCAAAGCACATGGGCAAGCAATCACCAGAATGCCAACAAAAGAAACTAACCCATAAGAAAGCGCCTGTGAAAAACCCAAATACGGTGTTCCAATAATCAGCCAAGCATCCAAAGTCACAAACGCCAAGACCAATACAATCGGTACAAATACCGCCGAAATTTTATCGGCCAGAGCTTGAATTGGGGCCTTACTACCCTGAGCTTCTTCAACCATTTTGATGATTTGCGCAAGCAAGGTTTCCGACCCGATCTTCGTCGCTTTAAATGTAAACGTGCCGGAAGTATTAATAGTTCCAGCAACAACCAAGTCACCAGTTACTTTTTTGACCGGCATCGGCTCACCTGTAATCATTGATTCATCAACAAACGAAAAGCCATCAACTAGCACACCATCTACAGGAATTTTCCCCGCAGGTTTGACTACAATCATCTCGCCATGGGTGACTTGATCAATCGGAATGTAAAGTTCGACGCCATTTCTGATCACCAAGGCGGTTTTGACCTGCAGATTTAATAGTTTTTCAATCGCATCACCGGTTTTTAATTTTGATTTTGCTTCAAGATATTTCCCAATCGCGATAAAAGTTATAACCACGATGGTCACATCGTAGTAGCCCTGCTCAACATTCAAGTAAGGCCTGAGTGATGTCTCTAGTGCAGCAATTGTTAAGCTGTAAATGTAGGCGGTCAGCGTGCCTATCCCAATCAGTGTGTCCATATTGGCTTTGCCATATCGCAGAAACCGGTAAATTCCAAGCAGGTATGGTTTGCCAATAACAAAAAGGATATAGGTGGCAAAAGCGGGCAAGAGATGGTGGAAAAATTCTGACCAGACATGCGGCATAACGGAAACCAATTTGAATTGTGCCAGAATATCCCAACCCATCACAAAAATGCTAAATACCGCCAAGGGGATGGCTGTTACTAATTGCGAACGCATCTCTTGGATTTGAGTCAGTTTCTCCTTTTTCGATTGATTGCTCCCCAAGTGTTCAGCGTGTTCATCCTGTGACATGCCCATTGCTTCCGCAGGAGGCAGTAATATCGAATAACCCAGCGGCTCTATTGCTTGGGAAATATCAGCAGCTGTAGTTGCTTGTGGGTCAAAATCAACTTTTGCTGACTCAGTCCCATAATTCACTTCGGCAAATGTAACGCCAGCCTGCTTTTTCAAAGTTTTCTCAATTGCACTAGCACAAGATGCGCAGCGCATACCTTTGACTTTAAATACTTGATGTGTGGTCATGTTTAATTTGATAAATTGTATATCATCAGCAGTTCAGCGATGGTTTTTTCCTTGTTTTCAATCATTTTGTCAGCTACGCATGTGTCGAGATGTCCGGCTAGGACTTGACGCTTTGCTACTTTCAACAGGCCAATAGCACTATCGATCTGCTGAATAATTTCCGGACAATATTTACCCTCTTCGATCATTTCTATTACTTTATTGAGCGTACCCAAAGCCTGTCTGGTGTGCTTGAGTTTCTTGAGTTTACTATCTGAAGCAGCCATAAGATTTAACAATTAAGAACCTACTACCTAGGTTATAGGTTGTGGGTTGAAAAAGCAAGAGAAACGGTTTAATTTTACAATCCTCGCAACATATACTATTAGGGGAACTTATCACCGGAGTAGGCGATTTGGGTAATAGCAAGGATCACTTAGCCCGTACTAATATTGCATTATATTCAAAAGGTTGTATGATTAAGTCGCCGATGTAATGATTTTGTATGGTTCAAAACAGGAAAATACAGCCAAATCTAAAAGAACCTTCAGGCGGATGGAGGTCAAAGGATACAGGATGCTTAACGGTAGGGACTGTGAGTGCCTTGTCTTTATGTATTTTGGGCTATTTGAATGAAGTTATGAACGCAATCAATAAACAGCCAAATCTCGCAAGTGTTTACTATGAAGCATATTATCTCTATCATTCATTATGTAATGAAGATAAGGGTCGCATGGCCTGTCAAGTCACAAAAAATGGTTACCAAGGAGCAATTATTAGATCTGATACAATGGATGCAACTATGCTATTCCTTACAGATCATAGTGTGACTAACTGGACTAGTTGTATTTACGATATAGGTGGTGAGCCTCAGGCCATAACTGTGGCACAGAACTATGATACGAGTATAGGCGTTACGGTTGCACTTAATTTGAATTGTACTGGTTTTGAATGTCCGAAAGTCCCTAGGGATAGCCAGGGATTTGCTTTGCCATTTGGTCTCAATTTTTTTATTCCGACATATGGATCTTTCGCTGAATACGTTATTTACAAGCTTTGTGGCGAACTCAAACCAGTGAACACAAATCCCGCTGATGGTGGTGTGCTCTAGGATAATTAGATATGTCAAAGCTGGTGGACCCAGCTGGACTTGAACCAGCGACCAATCCCGCTACAGAGCGGGACAGCTCTAGGATAATTAGATATGTCAAAGCTGGTGGACCCAGCTGGACTCGAACCAGCGACCAATCGGTTATGAGCCGACTGCTCTAACCACTGAGCTATGGGTCCACACGCAAAAACCAAATTAAGCTAAAAGCTTAAAAAAGACAAGAGGCGATTGGCTCTATCGTCAAAATTTTATTTCTTCAAAATCTCCATTTTTGATATCGTCGATGATTTTATTAAGATTTTTGTTGATTTGTGAAACTACGATTTTGTTGTTCATTGCCATATTCATGCCAAAGATTTTATCTTTCTTTTTTCTAACTAAAATTGGCACAATTTTTTGGTTCGCAGAAATTAAAAATACAATCATTCTCATTTGGTTTGTCTTGCCGATTCTAACCTTAAAATAGCGAAAGCCATAATTGGTTTGCGGTGGTTTGATTTCCGTAGCTAATCCCTCAATTACTTTTCTCGCTCCTCTAATTATATCATTTATATCCAAAGCTCTACCAAGCGGATTGAGTTCGTGTTTTACGATATATTTACTTAGAATTAGCATTGCTTAGTAATTTGGCTAATTTTTGTGAATTGTTTGTTAGTTCTTTGTCTTCAAAAAACAATTCTTGAATTTCTTGTTCGGGATTGGTTGTTTTTAAGCCCAATGAAATCTTACCATCCACAAAGTCTTTCATGGCGTAGACGAGAAGCGCTTTGAGTGTTATCCCTTGTTGTTTCGCTTTTTCTAGTGCTATTTTCTTTAATTCAAGATCAGTCGTGAAAGATACCTGAGTGTTCATAAATACTTTTAAAGTATTTAAATTATAGCTTAAAAGTATCTAGATTGCAAGATTTTGGATTGCCAAATCGCCACAAGCCTTGCTTTCATCGTTAATTTGTACTTAAATGGCTTTTGCTCGAAATTACTCATTAATTTAAATTTTATGGCAGATGTAACCTTTTTGCAAAACGGCCAATCAACTACTGTGCAAGCCAGTGATGACGGCTCACAATCAATTCTCGATATCGCTCTCAAAAATGGGATCAATATGGATCATGCTTGTGGCGGTAATGGTGTTTGTACAACTTGTATGTGTAGGGTTCATTCTGGTCAGGAAAACCTAAGTGCTGTCACAGACAACGAAGAAATGATGGGAATGAGCGATGGTGAAACTCGCTTGGGATGCCAGGCCAAAATTAGCGGTGATATTACGATCGAACCAGCATTCTAGCACAAAAAAAGCACTGACACTCGAATGAGCAGTCAGTGCTTTTTGATTTTGTAAAAAGGAATTAGCCTTTTTTAGGCATCATGTTAGCCAAACGAGATTTACGACGGCTAGCTGTGTTTTTGTGGATGATGTTTTTCTTAGCTGCCATATCAATAGCTTTTTGAGCTTGAGGCATGAATTCAGAAGCTTCTTTTACTTTGCCAGCTTTGATTAAATCCATGAAATCTTTGATTGCAGTTTTTAGCTTGCGACGAACACCGTAATTAAGTTCTTGCCTTTTTTCACTTTGGCGTACACGTTTCTTTGCTGACTTGATTATTGGCATATTTCTACTAGAATATTAAAAGCACAGCGATCTTACGGATTTACGCCTTAACTGTCAACTAAATTTATGCAGCAATCTCGAAAAATTATTTTAGCTTCGGAAAGTCCTCGTCGTCGGGAAATTTTAGCAACCGCCGGGATTGATTTCGAAGTAGCCATTAGCCCCTACGATGAACCGCCATTGGCTTTGCCAGCTCGTGATATTGCCAAGACTCACGCTTACAAAAAAGCTGAAGCTTTGGCCATGGAATTACGGCCGGAATGGCGAGATGCCATTTTTATCGGTGTGGATACGATCGTAGTCGCTGCCAACGGTGAGATTTTATATAAGCCACTAGATCGCAATGATGCGGAGCGGATGCTAAAATTGCAGTCGAATAGCACTGTAACGGTTTTATCTGGCTTTGCCTTAATTGATAGGGCAAATTCTCGTGAGTATGTTGATGTCGAGGCAACGGAAGTTTTTGTTGCAGAAATTTCTGCTCAGGAAATTGCTTGGTATTTGGACACGGGTGAATGGGAAGGAAAATCGGGAGGGTTCGCGATACAGGGCTTGGCATCGCGGTTTTTCTCGGGTGTGCATGGCGACTTGCTCAATGTTGTTGGCTTGCCTTTAAATCGCCTGTACCAAATCTTGAAAAGCTGGCAAGTCTTTGTTGCTTGACCGTTTGCTATTAACAGCTAAAATCTAAGCATTAAAAATAAAAAAATACAAAAAATGGCTAAAAAAAGTAAACTTGGCTTACTTTTCGGATTGCTTGCCGGCAGTGCGGTTGGTTTTCTGTTTGCGCCCAAAAAGGGTAGTGAACTTAGAAAACAATTGAAAGAAGAAAGTAAAAAAGGTCCAGAGTCACTCAAAAAGGCTGTAGTCAAAGAAGCAAAAAAAGTGGGCGAAGAACTAATGGATGCCGCCGAAGATGTCGCTAATGATTTAGCCAAAAATCCCAAAGTCAAAAAGGCAGCTGGAAAAGTGAAAGCTAAAGCCCAAAAAGTAAAAGCCAAGGCACAGAAAGTCTCAAAAGCCATCAAAAAAGAAGCTGATGAAGTTGTAGCCGAAGCTCGTGAAGTTATTGCCGAAGGCAAGAAGGCTGTAAAAACGATCAAGAAAGTTGTCAAAGACACAACAAAAGCTGGTACCAAAGCTATGCCGATGAAGAAAGCAGGAGCCAAATCAAAAACGGCCAAAAAAGCTACAAAGCCCAAGAAAAAGTAGTTTAGATTAGGGAAGCTCTGCAAAATGATAAAATTCAAGGAAACAAGGAATTTGCGACCGAGACGTATTAGCAATAAGATGAGCAGCAAATGACACAGTTGCCGCAGAAGTTCGCATTTTTCAGAACTTCCTTAGCTAAAATAAAAAGGGACCGGGGCATAACAGCCCCGGTCCCTTTTCGTATAAGAATTAATTGACCTCTCTATTTACGAGCCTTACGGCGAGCAAGGAAGAAGGAGCCAGCAGCTAGCAATGGATAGGCTAGGGCAGCTGGACCGGTAGTACCTTGGATCCCTGGGCTGCTGATGATGTCGGCTTGAGCATCCGGTGCACTTTGGCGAACGATGCGTGGGTCAGTGTTGCCGTTGTCGAAGGTTGTTACAACTCGGTCGAATTGGGTTGTCTCATTGGTTGTAATTTGGGTTGATTGTGATGGTGTTGTAACGACTGGTGCTGTAGTTTCACGAACGATTGTCGGTTGTTGCTGTTGGTTTGTGACAATGTTGGTGTTATTTACAGGTGGATTGTCTACGTTGCCATTGTTTGTGGTGTTCGCTGGCGGATTGTTTACCGTGTTATCATTATTATTGGTGTTGGTAGTCGTAGCTACGGGGTCGAGGAAGTGGATGTCAAATTTATTCGAGGTGAGTTCATTTGGGTCTGAGCGCCTTAGCACAGCATCCGGTTTGAATGCACTTCTTTTGAATGTAATTGTCACATCATTTGTGTCGTTAGCTTTTGTATGACCAGTAGTTGCTTCTAAGCTAATTCTGGCCAGATCATTGCCGTCGCCAACTATCGATTTTATGCGGATGCCTTTATTGCGAGCATTTTCGGATAAGGTGGCATCAGCTAGATCTATATTACCTTCTTTGAAATCAAATCCATCAACTATTGCTGCCAACTCTGGGAGTTGTCCATTGTTTTCACTTATCTCTTCTAGGTCAAAGCCTAGATTGTTGAGGTCAAGTCTGAAGTTGTTGTCATTTTCAATTCGATCAATTGTTGTTCGTGGTTGGATAATTAGGCGCTTAGTTTCAGTATTTTGATTATTATTTGGAACAGTGACCTCCTCGGGAATTGCCTGGTCATTGTTTTCGGCCTCAGGTTCCGCGTCGTCAACTTCGTCAGCTAGATCTTGTTCATCTTCGTCATTATTTATTTCTTCTACGATAGTATTATTCAAAAATTGAACATTGAAAATGTTTGTTGATGTGACATCGCTATCATTATCCAAGAATGCCTCTTTTTTGATCATAATTTTTTGCCCAGTCTTATTGTCTGCTGCTTGGTGATTTGTAGCTTTGATTGTCAGTTCTGCCTTGGTTTCGCTCGTGCGAGTTACAGCAATGACTTTTAGGTCAGCAACAGCTTGGGTTGGAATTTGGAAATTGTCAGGGGATAATGTTGTTTTGAATTTAGCACCCTCGGCGATGGTTACAGTCAATTTTTCTAGCGTACCATCATTTGCTGCAGTTTCATTAATGGTTTGAGGTGCAACATTAACAACGGGATCTTTGAATGTAATCGCGATCGGATCAGGTAGTTTTTGTGGAGCTGTAATGTTGCTTACTTGAGTAAATGCGCTTGGTTTAATCGCAATATTAATTGCTAACTGATTGCCTCTGTTGTGAGATTTGTTTGGTGCAGTCTTGATCTTGAGCTTAGCTGTTTTCGGATTTACGAAAGTCACATTGCTGATGACGAAGTCGGTTGTGGCATCGTCTGGAAGTTCGAGGCTAAACATATTGGCATTGAGCACATTTGCAAATTGTAGTGTTGAAGGGTTTTCATTGATTTGGATTGTGATTTCTTCGATCTCACCGTTGTTGCTGTCAATTTCGCTGCGAGATTTGTCTAAGCTTTTAATGCTTTCATTTTTGACAGCTTCGGTGGCGGTCAAAATAAACGCGCCAAAACGGTTGGCAAAACTGCGTGCATTGGTGGTGATCACACGATTTTGTTGAACTAATTCCGCCATTACTTCCGGTGTGAAAATTGTCACCTCTTGGGCTTTTGCCGTCGGGATTAGGAAGTTCAATGGTTGATTGAAAACAGTTTTTTCTGCTTCGGTATTGGTTTCTGTTGGCGTATAAAGCAAGTTGTAGCTAGATTCGGCAACATTGGTACTATTTTCGCCAATTGCCACAATGCCAAATTGATTTTCACCAGCCGAAAGTGGCACAGCGTTGAAGCTAAATGGCACCACAGCGCTATCGCCAGCCGAAAGTTCTAAAGTGACATCGTAACTACGATCTTTGTTGAATATTTGGACGGCTTTTAGTTTTAAATTTTGCTCATTGATAATCTTACCGTTAATCGTCGTTGTACTTGTTGTAATAACTTCTGGAGCTAGTTTGACCGCTGGATCGAGGACGATAGTAGCGGTTTGTTTAGTTAATGATTCTTGTGAAATTTGGAATCCACCTTCATTGTTGACCTGAAAGCCTTCTAGTGGCTTAGGCTCTAGAACCTCTGGGTCAAATTCCGGGCTATTTGTAACTTCTAATTGACTTTGATTTTGTGGCACGTGCGCAACTTGAGGTCCGCTATTCGGATCTCTGGTGAATTTTGTCAGTTTTACTTGTAAATAAACTTTATAGTTGTCGGAAGGCACATCCTTGAATTCGATAGCTTGGTTATTGATTTTAACATAACCATTACTATTGCTTACAAGCTTAAGATCTTGTTTGAGATAATAGTTTTTGCTGTCTTTTTTATCATCACGATTTAGCAAATAGAGGTCGGCAGTTGCTTCGACCGTACCTGTAGTTTGGAAGTCAAAACCGTAAGCTAGATTTAGGCTTTTGGGCTTGTCATCTGCAGTCACAAATAAACAGTGAGCATCCTTGTCTTGACATTGCGTTACGCCTTCACCTCGGTTTACATCGATAAATACTGCTTCTTTTAATTGAGCTTCAGTTGGCATTACTGTTTCATTTGTAAGCGAGCCTCTAAATAGATCGCCACCCAAGAAATAAACGGCAACAAGTCCTGTTAGTACCGCAAAACCAATCAAAGCGGCAATAATTAGTTTCATTCGTTTAGAAAAGCCGGAGGCTTGTTCTGTAGCCGTAGCGGGTGTGGCGGTTACTTCGGCGATATTAAGATCACTAACACCGTTGTCCGGTTCCACCGTTTGTGGCATTGGTTGTTCTGGCATGCTTGTCGGTTCTGACATGTTGCCAAGATTGAACGAAACCGAGCCTTGATCGCCCGTGGTTTGTCCGTTGTTTTGGTTTAATTCTGACATGATTGGTTTTTAAATCTTAAAATTATAGCATTATTTTTGCTTTTTCGCAAATCGACGGCTAAGAGCCAAGCTAGCACCAGCAAGTGTTGGGAAAATCATGAAGGCAGCAGGACCGGTGTTGCCCGATACATGATTCGCTGCCAAAACATTGGCACTGGTATTGGAATTGAGGCTAAAGCCTGAGTTGGAGCCGTTTGTCGGTGGGTTAACCGTCACTACAGTCGGTTGTGTCGGTAGGGGGGTGACGATAGTTTCTTGGCTTGTGACTACGGGTTCAGTTGCGATAATACCTTCTGGGTTTGTTGTCGCTGTGCCTGTTTGCGCCTTAGCCAATACTGGTCCTAGGCGGTTGGTTGTAGCCAGAACACCTTCGCTATCACTGATCGTAGCGTAGATAAAATGATCTACATCAGTAGCTGATAATTTATATTTGCTAACAGCTTGTGCCACGATCACTGGTAGCCCGGTGTCTGTACCTTTGTACCAAGTTACGGTTAGTTTACTAGGATCTGTAGCCTGAAATGTCAGTGTCAATTCTTGCTCAACTTGAGCGGTGCCCGACAATGCG
>CAZXGE010000012.1:1682-2000 GCA_964640445.1 uncultured Candidatus Peribacteria bacterium | reverse complement strand
AAAACTGGCAGAGATCACAGGTTGGCCAGTGACATTATTATTTCTTGGTGTAACTTCAAAACGCAAATAGCTAGCCACATCATTGGCGGTCAATGTATATGTTTTTGTCGTGGCGACTACAGTTGCCCCAGTGAAATCGGCAGCAGAAGTCGCTTTCAGCCATCTAAATGTCGATCCCGATTCCAAATCACCTTCGATATCAGTGTAATTGTAAGTGCCTTCAACAATTGTTCCCACTATCTTAGCATTGTTGGCAGCTGTGATAGCTACATTGCTGGCGGTTGGGATTTGATTCGCAGGTGTTGGATCGGCTACTTC
>CAZXGE010000012.1:0-1672 GCA_964640445.1 uncultured Candidatus Peribacteria bacterium | reverse complement strand
CATTACCTAGGCCTAAAAGGTCGGAGATACCTTCATTTTCGGCAACACGATTGATAAATGGTTCTTCTGGGTCTAAGGTTACGACTGGGTCAAAATTTTCTTCTTGGATTTCGGCTAATGTTTCGTCTAGTTCACCTGGATCAATACGGACTATGCCAGTAGTGGCTTTGTTGTCGTCATTGCTTTCAGGATCTACATCTTCACCGCTAATGTCAATCAGTGGTGTATCTTTAACCAGCTGTTTGATCGGTGTTACGGTTGTTAGTTCCTTTCCTAGATTTAGCTTGAAAGCACCTCTAAACAGTTGGGAGCTACCGCTAAAAATTACGACCACGATGATTGTGACAATTAGAGTGCCGACTAGAGCTACGCTGCTTTTGGGATGAGCTTTGAACACTTTTTTGAGCTGTTCCAAATAGTTATTTAACATATTGGCGTTTTAAGAAATAAAAAATTGGTAAAAATAGATAAACTAGCAGTCCGGGACCGGTATTGCCCGAAACATGGTTGTTTGCTAGAACATTACTGTTTGTATTCGAAGTTAAGCTAGGAAGAGGATTCGTCGTTGTCGTATTATTGGCTTGTAGATTGGTGCCCGGTACAAAGCCACCACCAACAACACTACCTGGATTTAAAATCGGATCAACAATCGGTGTTGATGGCAAAATATTGGTCGACTGGCCACCACTTGGTGAAATTGTCGCTTCTGGTCGAGTGGTTACGGTATTTACAAAAATGCCTTCGTCAATGATTGGTCCATTAGTTGTGCTAGGTTGATTTTGTGTAGCTTGTTGAGGTGTCGACGGTTGGTTATTGCCTGTAGTACTCGTATTGCCAGTTGTTCCTGTCGCAATGCTATTAATCAATTGATCAAGTTCTGGGTTGGTCTCTGTAGTTCTAGGTGCTGCACTATTGTCAAAACTAGGATTAATAATCGCTTGATCCTGATTTCTGTCGACCACATTGGTTAAATTCCCCTGAAATAGACTAGTTTGTCTAGCTAATACAAAAAAGACAACAAGCATGAATGATGCTGCCGCTACTAGAACAATCACCCAAGTTTTTAGAGACTTGCCTTGTAGAAGTGCACCGCTATTACTGATTGCCAAATCGGCCATGTCTGTAAGTTTCGTACCAAAATTAATATCTTGGTTCAAATTCAAAGCTGGCTCAGCATGGTCATGATCCATCACTGCAAAATTTTGCACTTTTGGCTCTGCCGTAGGCATAAGATTGAGCGAAACCGTGCCGGAATTTGGTACGGGAACTTCAGCCATTTGTTCCTAAGATATAAAATAATCTTAGAATTATAACACAAAAAACCACACTTGAGCAGTAGTTGCTATTGACGCAAGTCTTAGTTGTTCCCTAGGGTTAAGACCGATAGGGCGGGTATCAAAACACCCATCAAGATACCAACAATCCCCACCAAGCTAACGATTTTTAATAAAAGTTTGCGATTTTTTTCTTCCATAGTTTTTTTGTTTTTGAATTAAAACCAAATTAGCAGAGAACTTATGGCAAATTCAAGTGGCAAATTCTTTATATTTTGTGACCATTGTGTCATCACCTTAGGTCATGCTCAGCTTAAGCAAAAAGCGAGAAAGTGCGCGCCATTTGTGTCATCACCTTAGGTCATGCTCAGCTTAAGCAAAAAGCGAGAAAGTGCGCG
>CAZXGE010000011.1:0-13124 GCA_964640445.1 uncultured Candidatus Peribacteria bacterium | reverse complement strand
AAATTATATCGGTAAAATCAACCAAAGTGGTGATCAGCAAATCGAACGTGATCATTATACCGATCATTTGTTTTATATGCAGTTGGATGGGAAAAAGCTGGCATATGGTTATGTCTCCGAAGAGCGAGGTGATGCTGTAGATGTGATTGATGAGAGCAAGAAATTCACCGTCGCGATTGATCCTTTGGATGGTTCGAGTTTAGTCGGTACGAATTTGGCTGTGGGGACGATTATCGGGATTTATGAGAGTCAGACGATGACAGGGCGAGTTGGTGAGAAATTGGTGGCGAGTATGTACGCAGTTTATGGTCCGCAGCTCGTTCTGGTTTTGGCGGTTAATAATGTTATTTATAAATTTGGTTATAATCATTTTGAAGCTAAATTTTTCTTGCTTGCAGGTAATCTAAAAGTTGCTCCTTCTACAACTTATTTCGCTCCTGGTGGTTTGGCACAGGTGAATGAAGATCCTCGCTATAAAGAGCTTGTTGATTATTGGATTAGTCATAGTTATAAACTCAGGTATTCTGGGGGGATGGTGCCCGATGTGCATCATATTTTGGCCAAAGGTCAGGGGGTGTTTGCTTATCCTGGCTTGCCGACAAAGCCGGAAGGTAAGTTGCGAGTGCTATACGAAGCTATGCCGATGGCGCAAATTATGGAAGCAGCTGGTGGTAAGGCCGACAGCGGGCGTGGGCGAATATTAGATATTGAAGTGCATGATCTACATCAAAGTACGCCAATTTGTTTGGGGAGTAGTGAGGAGGTGGAGAGATTTATTGCTAAATTTGCTGAATAGTGGTTAAATCAAATTAATCTTGTGCTAAGCTATGAATAAGAAAAATTTGGATATTGCTTTATTGTTGACGAAATTTCGCAAAGGGGATGAGCGAGCTTTTTCTGATTTGTATGATTTATTTGTAGATAAGTTATATCGTTATTTGTTATTTAAAATTGAAGAGCAGTCAATTGATGACATTATTGAGGTTACATTTTTGAAAGCTTGGGAAAACCGTCTGAGTTTCGATGAGACTAAAAGTAGCTTTTTGACTTGGTTGATTGTGATTGCCAGAAATAGCGTGATTGATTACTACCGCACTAAAAAAGAAACTTTGAATATTGATGATTTTGCCGAAAGTTTGGCTAGTGAGGCACCTGGTCCTAAGTCTAATTTGGAGAAAAAATTGGTGAAAGACACATTACAGATGGCTTTAAGTCGCTTAGAAGAGCCATATCGTGAAATATTGGTTTTGCGTTATTTTGAGGATTTGGATTATCAGGAGATTGCCAAGCTCGTAGATAAAAATGAAAATGCAGTTAGGGTAATTAATTTTCGCGGCCTCAAGAAACTAAAACAACTTTTGCATGATTTAGCAATTGATTTGTAACAAAATAAGAAATTGTTCGTATAACTGTTTGGATAAACTCATTCTATGCACATTATCAAAGTAGAGAATCAAGAGCAGCTGGAAAAAAGCCTACAGAAAGAGGCTTCTGCTTTGATGTATCAGCGTAAAAATGTGCTTAAGAATCGGTTGCTGACACAAATTGCGACTACGGAAACTGATACATTGCCGGTGAAAATGCGAAATTTGGCAAATAGTTTTGTGCTTGGAAGAGCTCGTAAGTTTGTTTTGAAAGAACTTATTTTTGAATCTCTGGCCTTGCGTACAGGTATTGTTGCTAGGTTTGTTGATGAGTTTAAATTTTTCTTTGATGTTTTATTTGGTAGAAGGTCTAAGGTTTTGGCTTCGGGATTAGTTTTTGCGATTTTATTTGTGTTAATTCAACCATTTTTTGGAACTAAAGATCTGACTTATGCAGTTAGTTTTGTTGATCTTGCTAATGTTAATGGTGATGTAAGTGTGATTCGTGATGGTAGTACGATTAAGGCTTATGATGATTTTCAATTGCGTCCTGGTGATCGTATTTTGACTGGGCTAAAATCTGATGTCGAACTGGATTTTTATAATGGCAATTTGTTGAGACTGAATGAGAATACTGATTTGACAGTGAAGAATTTGGATTTTAATGATTTGTTGCTTGGTGGTGCTGATTTCTTTTTGAATCGCGGTGATGTTTGGTTTGATGTTGTGGCTACAGAATCTGATACTAGTAATTTTGTTATTTACACACCGCAAATTAAAGCTAGCTTAGCTGAAGCTGGTGCTGGCCACTTGCGTCGTTATGAGGACGCTTCACGGATTTTGGCAGTAACAACAACTTTGGATGTTGTGATTAGTCGTGATCGTCAGTTGATTTTGTCTAAATTGGCTCCTGAGCAAATGCTTAAGGTTTACCGAGAAAATGGCGAAGTGAATCAAGATGTGCAAGTTGGTTTTTTTGAGAAATTGAGCGATGCTGATTTGCTCCTTTACGAGCGTAATTTATTGGCGGATAAACAAAGACATATATTGTTGAATGCTAGGTTTAGAACTTTGATTGAGGAGCGTGCAGGTTTGACACCTGATGATGCTTTGTACCCATTGAAAGAGTTACGCCGTTCTGCGGAGTTGGCTTTGGCTTTTGGTGATAAGGAAAAAGTAAAGCTTAAGATTGCGAAAGAAAAATTTTATGAAGCTTCTAAATTGTTGAATGAAGGTAATAAGGATGTTGCTGAAAAATTGTTTATTGAATCGAAGCAGCAAATTGCTGATGTAAGTTTGAAGCTTAGTGAAATTACTTTGACTGATCCTGAGAAGGGAGCAGAATTGAAGCAGTCTTTGGTAGCTAATTTGGCTGAGCAAAAGCAATCCTTATTGGCTTTGGATAGTGCTTCTGAGCAAGAAGAATTGGTGACAGTTTCTGAGGCTATTAGTGATTCTGAGCTTTTAGCTACTAAACTTGGGGATGCTGTGGATCAAACAGCTGAGGTTAAAGATTTAGTGGAAACTGCGGATATTGATGGAGCAGTAGCTGCATTGAAAACTGCTGATGAAGCTCAGCTTATGAGTAAAGATAACTTAACTGATGCGGCTGTTACTTTGAGTGATGGATCGATTAAGCAAACTTCTTTGACAGGTGAAAAAGCTGTGATTGTACCTAGTTTGGGTATCTTAGTTCAAGAGATTGATTCTTTGAAAGAAATAAAAGAGAAAACGGGTTCTATAACATTGGAACCAGCCGTTGTTGAACCTGTGCAAAGCGAAGACAGTGCTAGTTTAGAATTGGCAGATCCAGCCGATAATGACTCTTCTAGTTCTGATAATTTGAGCGACGATGCAACAACTAGTAAAACTAGTGAAGTTAGTAATGAAGCAAAGATACAATCTTCAACGCAAACTCAGACAACTGAAACAATAAATATTAGTTTACCAGCATTGAAACTCTAGATCTTTTTTAGATTAGTTTGGCTAGGTAGAAGATCAGGCCAAGGCTAGCAAAGCCACAACCTAGGATCCAAAATCTCATTGTGACACGAAATTCGGGCCAGCCGATGTATTCGAAGTGATGGTGGATTGGGGCAATGTGGAAGATTTTTTTGCCACGGAATTTTTTGGAGAGTAGTTGAATGATTACAGATAAAGTTTCGATGATGAAAATGAAAGTGATGAAGGGGATTAAAAGAATGTGATCGATCATCATGGCAATTACACCGATAGTTGCGCCAAGTGCTAGCGATCCTGTGTCGCCCATGAAAAAAGCGGCTGGAGGAACATTGAACCAAAGGAAACCAACGCTAGCACCTACGATAGTTGCACAGAAGGCAGCTAGGATGGTTAAACCTTCTGTATAGGCAACTATACCTAGTACTGTGAAGGCAAGGATAACTAGTCCACCCGCAAGACCATCTAGGCCGTCTGTGATGTTAACTGCGTTGGCGGAGCTGATGATTACGAATATGAATAGGGGAATATAGAGCCAGCCGATTTCTAAATTGCCACCTAGGATACCTAGGTTGATTTCGGTATAGCCTAAACGGAAATGGAACCAAAGACCACCAAGAAGAGCGAGTAGTGTCAGCCATGTCATTTTTGTAATTGCGCTTAAACCTTTATGAGAGCCGATTTTTTTGACATTAAATACATCATCAACAAGTCCGAGTACGCCACAAGTGATTAGTGTAAACATGGGTAAATAGGTTTCGGCGCGGTTGATAAGTGAGAAGTTCGTGAATTCGGCGACGGGAAATGCTAGGGAGATTAGGCTGGTGATAACTACGGTTAGCCAAATCAGCACGCCGCCCATGGAGGGAGTTCCTTCTTTTTTTTTGTGGAGTTGATTGAAGATAGTAGCTTCTTTGCCGTCGACAGTTGTTTCTCTGATTGATTGTCCGAATTGAAATCTTTTGAGTGCCTTGATAAAGAAAGGCGCGGCGATTAGGGAAATGCTAAATGCTAGAAGGCTAGTTCCTAGAATTAGACTTAAATGTCTGACTATGGCTGTTGAAATTGCTTCCATTTTATTTTGGCGTTGTTAAGTGATAATTGGCCCAATCAATTAATGTTTTGGTGTCATTAAATCTGTTTTTGCTATTTAAAACAATGGTTAATAGTTTTTTGCCATCTGTTTGGCTAACTGTAATTAAGCATTGTCCAGCGTTGATTGTGGTTCCTGTTTTGAGGCCAGAAACATTAAAACTGGTTTCTAGGAGATTATTTGTTGAATTGAGAATGTGTTGTTCGCCGCTGATACTTTTTGTAGTTTTAGTTTTTTGGGTACTGAGCTTAATGAGTTCTGGTTTGCTGATTGCTTCTTTGCTTAGAGTTAGAAGATCGATGATGGTACTATAGTTATTGTCATTGTCGAAGCCGGCCGGGTTATTGAATTTGCTATTTTTTAATCCTAATACTTTTGCTTTGGCGTTCATTTTTTCGACAAATTTATTGATATCGCCGCTATTATGTTCTGCGAGTACGAATGCGGCATCGTTGGCTGATTCAATTAATAAGCCAGCTAACAGATCTTCGATAGTTAATTCTTCGTTTAGCCTGAGGTTCATTTTGCTGGGCTGAATATTTTGGATTACGGAACTAACTTTTACTTTTTCTGTAAGTTGATGTTGTTCTAAAATGATAATAGCAGTCATTAGCTTTGTGAGACTGGCTATTGGTAGTTTTTGGTTTTGATTATGTTGATGTAAGATTAGGTTTTGTTCGATGTCGTAAACTAAACTGGCTTCGGCAGTTATGTAAGGTCTTGTACTAGGTAGGTAATCAATGATTTTTACTTCTTGAATTTGGTTCAGTTGTGTCCAGTAGAGAAAAGGACTAAGCTTACTGTCGTTTTCTGTGTTTTTTATTTGGCTGATAAATAGCGATAATAAATTGCTTAACATATATAGTGGCTAGAATATTTCATTTTCTATTTCGAGCTCAGTAATTGTATTTGATGGAGTAATTTCATTTCCGTCCTTTATTTGTTCTGTTTCTGATGTTTCTGAGAATTCAGATGTTGAGTCTTCGGTCGTAGTTTCTGTTGATGTTACTGGGAATAAAGGTTTAAATTGTTGTTTTTTGATTTGGTCTAGCGTGTTGACGAAATTTGTTCCAAGTTCAAGTACATAGTCGGTATCACTTAAGTATGGTTCACTTTGATAAATAATTGGTAGTTCTTCTGCTTCGTCAAAATCGATGATTTGGGCTAGAGCTTTATTAAATTCTGTAACTATCAAATTGTTTCTAGGGTAGAGAGTTGTGGTTGTGAGTTCGCGGTTGTCAGCATTACCATATCTGGTTGTTGTGAAGCCATAGCGAGCAAGAATTAATTTTGTCTCTGTGGCTAAGCCTGGTATTTGTGTACCATTAAGGATTTGCAGGGTGTAGTTTGTCGACATTAGTTCTGGGTAGAGGTAATGTAAGTCCAGATAGCGATGAATATTCGTGAATTTTTCACCTAGTGGTCTTAGCACAAATGCGCCACCATAAATTTCTCTAGGCGGTACATAGAGAAATCCACCTTTTTCGACAGGGTTATCGTTTAATGCGGTTTTTAGGATATTATTACGGTCGAATTTGGCCCCGATACTTGCTAGTTCTAGAATTTCTCTGGTTTCGATATTGGTATCGATATTGTTTTTTAAACTTAGATAGACGCTTTTGATTTTTGATGGTGATGTGAGGATGCCATTTGTTTTTGCCGATTCTTTGATGGCGTAAATAAGTTCTTGTTGTCTGCGGCTACGATCGAAATCGCTGGTTGTATGGCGACTACGAGCATATTTGAGGGCTGTGGCGCCGTCAATGACCTGCAAACCGGCATTGATCTTGAAGGTTTGAAAGCCATAATTTTTGTCGGGATACGTTTGATCCACGATTGTTTCGGGAACATTGATGGTGACGCCACCAATGGCATCGACTAAGTCTTCGAATGTTTCGAAGGTGATACGGATCCGTTTATGTATTTCACGGTTGGTAATTTGTGTTACAGCAGTTTCCAGATCTTTATAGGCTAATTCTTCGTTGCCGTCGTGTAAACTTAAGCTATTGGCGAAAATAGAATTGATTTTTTGGCCAGGGATGTTTTCTAGTTTAACAAAAGTGTCTCGAGGGATTGAGGTCATAATGACGATGTCTTTTTTGGTATTGAGACTAGCAAGCATAATCGTGTCGGTAAGGTTGCTGCCGTCGTGGTTGCTGCCACCTGTCCCTAAGATTAGGAAATTTGTATAGCCTTGTTCGTCTTTTGGTAGTGATTTGCCAATTGTGCCGATCACTTTGATGCCAATATCGCTGCCAATGCCTTTTATTGTTTGAAACCCGAAAATTATTATTAGTAGGACAATGGCCGTGCCGATTAGCTTTTTAGGGCTAAGAAAGCTTGGTAATTTGTATCTTGGATTTGCTAATTTCGGACTATTTCCTGTTTTTGCTGTTTTTTGTGCTCTTAAATCATTTAATTCTTTGTTTTTTTCTTCTAGTTTGGCGATTGCCAAATCTTGCATGGTTTTGATTTTTTTCTTTAAATCTAGGCGTTTCTGTTTGATTTTTTGTTGGCGGAAATTCAAAAGGAATGGCTGTTAAATTCTTAGTCTAATTAGCCCGGTTATTGTAGCTTAAAATATTATTTTGTGAATGCAATATCTGTTGACAGTGATCACAGAGATAGAATACCGTAATGCTTGTTAAATTTTATTAAACAAATATGCAAAAATTTGCGGGTAAGTTCATGCTGGTTTTGGCTTTAGTGTTAATGGTTTCTGGCTGTAAGCCGAAAGTTGATGGTGAAAAACTGGTGCGTGAAGCGATGCTAAATTCTTTTGATATTAAGCAACAAGAAACCAATGTTAGTGTGGAAGGAGATTATCAAATTGATGATAAAGCTAAAGGTGAAAAATTGAATGGTGATTTTTCTGTGAATTTGAACGGTTATTTTGAAGAAACGGAAGATTTTAGACCTGTTGTCGATATGAAATTTTTAGTTGATTTGACTGGTATGAAAACTGCTAAAGATAGTAAAGAGAGTATTGGTGTGATGCTTGATGCTGAAGCTAAAATTCTTAGTGATTATAGTTTTTTCTTTAGAGTTAATAAGTTGAGTGGGGAAACAGTTAAAGATTTAGCGCAATTTTTACCAACAATTTTGGGTAATTGGTGGACTATCGCTTTGCCTGAAGAAACTTTGGCTGATTTGAACCCAAGTTTACTGGCTAGTCAAACTGAGCAAACGAGAAAGATTTTTGAAAATGCTAATTTATTGAAAGCGGTTAAGGTTAAGGGCAAAGAAGACTTGAATGGTATTGCGACTTATCGAGTTACTGGTCTTGTTGATCAGGAAGGTGTAGCTAAGTATTTTGAAGAAGTAGCAAAATTGTCGGAAACTGAGATTGGAGCTGAGGATTTAGCGCAAATGAAAGAACTTGTTAAGATAGTGTCTAAGTCTACTGATTTTAATTTGTGGATTACTGCTGATGACAAGCCACAGATTATTCAAACAAAAATGAAATTGGCTTTAAGTTTAGCTGATTTTAAAGAGTTGGCTAATACACCTGAGGCAGCAGCTGATACTGATGTTAATGGTAAGATTAATGCTGATTTGACAATTGCAATTGACAAGATCAATGTGAAGAGAGAATTGACTGCTCCTGAAGGTGCCAAGAACTTGGAAGAAGTTTTGGGTGGACTTTTGGGTGGTGCAATGATGAATGCTCCAGTTCCTACACAATAATTTAGATTTAATTTAAATAAATTTAAACTGATTGGATTAAGCTTGAGGCAGTAATGTCTCAAGCTTTTTTTATGCTTAATAATTTGCTGAAAATTGGGTTATGTTTATTGGTTTTGGGGTGTTTATTTGTTTGGCGGTACGATTGGTTTTTGGCGGATAAAATTAGTCCTAAGTTGACTAGTGATTTAGAAGGTCAGCAGTTTAGGGTTTGTGAATTTCCTGATTGGCGTTATGAGTATCGTAATTATATAGTTTGCGCTGACTCGCTGAGATTACTGGTGCGGACTGATAATTTTAATGATTTTAATTATGGTGATTTGATTTCGGTAAGAGGTAAATTGTCTAGTCCAGAGATGGTTAGTTATGCTCGCTATTTGAGTCAATTTGGGATTCAGCAATTGGTTGAATTCCCCGATTTGGTTTTGATTCGTGAGGCTGAAGCTGATGATTGGCAGTCGATTTTGTGGCGGTTGAAGAGACGGACTTTGGAGTTGTTGTTTCAGCGTTATCATGAGCCATATGGGAGCTTAGCTGCTGGGTTGCTGCTTGGTTATCGTGGTTCTTTTAGTCCTGATTTGAATGCTGTGTTCCAACGATTGGGATTGACGCATATTTTGGCTGTTAGTGGTGCCAATATTGCTTTGTTGATTTATGTCTTTGATCTGTTTGGTTTTTTCGTTAGTCGTTTTTGGCGACTTTGGTTAACTTTGTTTGTCTTGCTTGTTTTTTGTTTGTTGGTTGGAGGAGCAGCGGTTGTACGCGCGACACTAATGGGTGTTGTTTTTTTGGTGGCACGCAATTTTGGTTTTGATTATGCTAATTTAAAAATTTTGTTTTGGGTTTTTGTTTTGATGGTGATGTTCAACCCATTGATGCCGTTTGTTGATATAGGCTTTTGGCTGTCATTTGTGGCTACAGCTGGCATTATTATTTTAGTACCAATTGCTAAAAAATTTAAATTACCTGAATATGTGGCAGTTTTGCTCGCAGCTCAAATAGCTACTGCTCCGTTGGTCATGATCTTTTTTGCTAATAATTTTGTTTTAGCATTTTTGGCAAACTTGCTGCTTGGTTGGCTGATACCATTTTTGACTGTGGGTGTAATAGTCTCTTTGTTTGTGCCTTATTTTGATTTGGTTGTGATGTTAGTGATGCAATTGTTTTTCTTTTTGGTCGAAGCGGCAAATTCAATATAGTGTATGCCGGGTTGCGATGACGCAAAAGGCATACACTATATTGAATTTGCTCATGTTTAAATGCGAATTACCGGGTTGCGATGACGCAAAAGGCATACACTATATTGAATTTGCCTAGGCGGCTTTTTGGATTTGGTCTTCTGGGTTTATTTTGCGGAATTCGATCAGAAGGTCTTGTGGTTTGATTTTGCTAAAAGCTTGTTCGGTTAGTTTTTTAAGTCGTGCTTGTTGTCCAGGGCTGTCTGAGAAGTTGGGCATGAGGTTTCTGATGACCTGTTCCATTAATTTGTTTTTGAGACCATGGAAACTTGGTTCGACTTCGGTGTCGTAGAACTCATCGGCTTTGAGTTCGCGTCCTTTGGCATTGACGAGCTTTAAATTAGCTATAGTTTGATCTTGGGGGTTGGGATTTGATTGGGCTTCGTAGAAACGATTTTGAAAATGAGTTGGATGCTTCTCTTTATTTTTTTCTTGTTTTCTTAGGTCTCTAAGGTTGAATTCTATTGGTAGCGCCTCATCCGGATCTAGGTCGGGTTGTTCATCGCCATGATAGGCTTCAATTCTTTCTGTAGCTCGGAAATTGCCACCGGCACGGCGGTTGGCATTTTGAGTTGTCCGATAAGCCATGAATAGCATCGAGAAGAAAGTGCGTGCTGATTTGTTTTTGGGGCTACTGATAACATTTTGGATTTCGGCGTTAATTTCTTGTTCTAGAGGGTTGTTGGTTTCTTGGTGTTCTGGTTTGGCACCAATTAATTCTTTTAGTTCTTTTAGGTTTTTTTGATATTTGCGGAGTTTGGCATTGTCGATTTCGGCTGCATTGTAAAGTTCGATAATGCTGGTTAGGAAGTCTGCTGCTCGGTCAAAGTCGCCTTCGGCTTCAGCTGTTTCTGCCTTGTTTTGCAGAAAGTTGATTTGTGCTTGGTCAATTTTGGGTTCCAGATCAGGTGTTTCTAGTTCATTATTGATGTCGCGTTTGGCATTTTCATCGTTGTAGTATTCTTCGCCGATTTTGAGGAGTAGCTGCTCTCGTTTTTTTAGATTAGCTTTTTGAAAGTCTTTATTTAAAGATTTTCGTTTGTGATCTGGGACAAAATTTAATACTTTATCCCAGGCTGAGAGGATTTGTGCGCGCTTGGGGTTGTCGAGATCGCTGGCTTCTAGGTAAACTTCCATATCTTCGGGGGTCAGGGCGTTGAACCATTTGAGGTATGGCTCTTTGCTGTCTGGTGAAACTAGATTTTCGGCGATGAGGTCGTCTACTTTTTGACTGTAGGCTTTACTGAGTTTGAGTTGTTTAATTTGGGTTTGTTCGAGTAGGATTGTGCGCTCTTCGAAACCGGAGTTTAGATATTCGCTTTTTAGGCTAGTTTGTGTGGCTTTGTTTAGTTTGAGGAATTTTTCATTATTACTTTTTCTAGCATCGATTGTCGACCAGAGGAAATCAGCTTTGGCTTTTTTGATTTGGTCTGGTCCATTGATTATTTTTTTTGTAGCTATTGGCAAGTCTCTAAACCAGTCGCGGTATTCATTGTAGGCTTCATCTGTAATTAGGTTTAGTCCATTACTATCTTTTTTGGTTAATTTTGCTAAAGCTTGTTCGTAAGTATTGTCTTCTGTGATGTTTTCTGCTGTGGAAACTTGTTCTAGGTAGTTTTGCAGTTTGTTATTACTGAATAGTTTGGCAATTTCGAAGGCGAATTTATTATCTAAATCGAAATGGGTGTATATTTTTTGGCAGTATTCTTGAAGCTCTATGCTTCCTGGTTTGAAACCATTGGTTTCAGCTACTGCTTCTTCGAATTCGCTTTTTGCTTCTGCTATTTCATTGATTTCATTAATGTTTTTGTCGATGTTTTTAACCCAAAATGGCAAATCGGAAATCGGTGTTTTATTTAGCCAAATATCTAGTGATTCTTGGTCTTTTTTCGGCATAATCGCTCTTACATCATTGTATGAATCGCGAATGTAGTTGGTAATTTGTTGTTGAAGCTGGTTGATAGTTTTTTGTTTATCGACTGAACTTAAATTTAAGAAGTGAATTACATCGATATCGGCATTTATCTCAGGATTGTCTCTGATGATTTTTGCTAGAATATCAAAATCTTTATCTAGGGGAGATGCTTTTTCTAAAGTGTTTTTAATTGTATCCAAAAAGCTTTGGCGTTCATTTAGACCAAGGTTATTGAATAGTTCTTCTTGATAGTGTTGTTCCTCGAGACTTAGTTGCTTGAAGCTAGTGAGTTTTTTGATGTTTTGGAAAGTAGTTTCGGTTTTTGCCAATTCGTCTAAGATTTTTTGTCGACCACGACGGCCGAATTTTTT
This sequence comes from uncultured Candidatus Peribacteria bacterium, assembly GCA_964640445.1. Classification (GTDB taxonomy): domain Bacteria; phylum Patescibacteriota; class Gracilibacteria; order UBA1369; family UM-FILTER-41-14; genus CAZXGE01. The sequence goes on along the minus strand of CAZXGE010000011.1, from coordinate 1,500 downwards.
GAATTCATTGTTGATTTTCTCTGGTATATTTTTTTGTTGGCTAAAGATTTCTTTGAGTTCATCGAATTGGCTTTGGTATTTTCCAATCATTGTGTCGAGGTCGCCGAGAATTTGGATTTGTTTATCTAGCGATAGTTGTAGGAATTTTTCTTGATGCTTTTTGTAGGTGGTACCACGATTTTCGTCTTCGGCAAATAAGTATTCTTTGCCTTTTAATCTTAGTTGCCATTGGATATTGGCTATCTCTTGTCCTACCGTAATTGCTTCTTCTTTTGATCTAGAATTTTCGATTCTTTTATGCAGACGATCAGTTTCTTCGAAGCTAAGCAGTTTAGCTGTATTAGTAAGAAGCTTCCTAACTTTTAGCTGTTCTTTGCCTAACTCAAAGTCGATAATATTTGACTTGTCTCCTTCGCTTAGCTGAGTTTGACTAGGTCCATAATCAATATCCTCCCTAAATTCTCCTCTGGAATGTGCTGGGTTTTGCATCTCACACAGACGGGATAGATAATACTAATCTCAGATTTGAGAAGTCGATTTTAGCACTAAAACTTGCAATGTAAACTTAATTTTTGTAAAAGTTATTGTAATTTTTGTTAATTGTTTTAGATGAAAGGCTATCTGGCTCGAATTCTGGTTTTGCTTGTAGGGCTTTTGGGCTTGTTTTTGTTTAGTTTGGCTTTTATCGATTTTTCTTATCTCGGTAGCTCTACGAACGACCAGGCGATGCGGCAGGGTGACTATTTGCGGTTCCAGTCGGATTATAAGAATTTGCTGAGTTTGCGTGATTTAGGTGATCCTAATGCCGAGCTGAAATTTACACTTTATACTGATTTTGCTTGTGAAGGTTGTCGTGTTTTTTATGAGCAACTATCATCATGGCTAAAATTTTATTTGATTGATGACAAGATTGCGGAGTTTCGTTTCCGTTTTTATCCTCTGATTAATGTGCATAAAGAGAGTATTATTGCAAGTCAGGCGACTCTTTGTGCTGCTGAACAAGGCGATTTTTATACTTTTCATAATTTGCTTTTGGAGCGTCAGGCTGATTGGTTGTTGAATGTGAATATTGTTGATTACTTGACGGATATGGCCAGGCTTTATCGCTATGATGCTGAAGAGTTTCGTAAGTGTTTATCGACAAACCATTATGAAGAATTTGTGAAATTGGAGCTGAATGATGCGATTAGTCGCGGGATTACTGGTGCGCCGACCGTGATTTTGGAATACAAAGGGAAAAAGCGTGTTATTGAGGGTGCCTTGAATGTTTCTAAGTATGAGCAAGAAATTGATAGTTTGAAGAAAGAAGGGAGAGAAACGGAATAATGTCTGCCATTTGCGATGACGCAACAGACAGACATTATTCCGTTTCTCCTGATGCTAGAATCCTCGTTTCCATTTTCTGATTTTTTCGATAACCCAGTTGCCCCAATATTTCCAATTTAATGGATAATCTTGGCAGGGGATTAGTTCGATGGTTTCTCCGCCGAAGCCTTTTTT
>CAZXGE010000010.1:1485-14130 GCA_964640445.1 uncultured Candidatus Peribacteria bacterium | reverse complement strand
GCTTAGGATTCAGGCTGTTAATAAGATTTTCTGTATTGATTTGCATTTTTCTAGGTGAATGGAACTTCACCATAAAACGCAATTAATTAAAAGTAAAGATTATCGTGAAAATTTGCCTCGTCAAAATTGCGCATTACTTCGACGGTAGTGTTGTCGATGTCCACAATCTTCCAAAGCCATTCCGCTTCGTCATCGGCACGACGAACGCAGCCGTGACTTACACGAGTTCCTAAGTGATTTACGGCTTCTTGCCAAAAGTTGCCTTTGGTTACGATTTTGCCACTGTTATCAACGGTAACATTGCCGAGATAAGGTAGTCCATGAAGCCCGTAGCCTATGAAAGTTCGGTCGGTATCACGCTTAAGGCCAATCCACCACGGCATTCGATAATGCGGGGCTTTGCCACCGATGCGTAATTCTTGCTTGTTGATAGTTTTGTACTTGCCAACTGGAGTTGGACTGTCGTAAGCACCACTACTGACTAAGTAGCTGTTGATTAGTTTATTGCCTTTAATGACATATTCTTTTTGGTCTTCCAGATCCACTAATATCCGTAGGGGAGATGCCAAGTCAATCTCGCCAGTGTTGCCACTTTGTTTTAGGTAATAGAGTTTTTCTAAGTCGGTACTGTTATACTGTCCGACATACAAATCGATTTGGACTTCCCCTTCGCCAAAGCGGTCTAGACCTTCCACAATCGGTTGAAAATACTCACGGTAGATGCCTGGAGTTTGTGGGGCTTCACCCGTTAGTGTGAATAAGGCTTTTTCCCCCGGCATTATCAGGCCTTTGTCTTTCAGGCTGACGCGATAAGGATTTCCATCTAAAAAAACAGAAGCATGGTCGGCATTGCGAGATGTTGCTAGGCGAGTTTTATAAATATTGGCATCCGCTAAGTCTAGGTTGTAAGTTTGTTCTCCGCACCATGGTGTTTGGCCGGTATTTTCGACTTCCACGGTTATAGAAAAGTTTTCTTTGGGATCTAGTGTTAATGAGAATTCATTCTGACTAGGTTTAAAGGCGTAAAGTGTCAGGTCGCGAGCAGTTAGGCTGCATTCTGTTGGTAGGCTTTCTACACCTGCTGCTGTAGACTGGCCGGCAAAGATGCTTTTTTGCACTCTTCTTAATCCGGTAGTCTGCTCATTACTATCTTCTGTATAAGCAATATCGGTTGGGAATGGTTTATTCTTGGCATCGACATTAGTTGTGCCTTTGACGAAAACTACAGTCATTAAAGCAAAAGTAATTAAGCTTAGCCCAATAATTGAGGCCGGGAGTTTTCTGTAGTTCACTTATTTAAATTAAATCTAGCCATTATAACAAAAATAATCTATTTTTTCAATAACTTAAATCAATTTTTGAAATTTAGTTTAGATTTTAATCAATATAATTAGAGAATATGGCTGGACATTCCAAATGGCATCAGATTCGGCATAAAAAGGCTGCCAGAGATTCTAAAATCGGTAAGATTTTCACTAAGCATGGTAAGTTAATTACTATCGCAGCTCGTGACGGCGGCGGTGATCCGGCAATGAATCCAACTTTGAGGAATTATATTCAAAACGCCAAGGCCGATAATATGCCTAATTTAAATATTGAACGTGCAATCAAAAAGGGAACCGGTGAATTAAACGATGGTACTGAATTTTCCGAGGTTTATTATGAGGCGTTCGGGCCGGCTGGTGTTGCCTTCTATATTCATGTGATTACTGACAATAAAAATCGTAGTTTTGGCTCTTTGCGGACTTTGATTAATAAAAACGGCGGTAACATGGGGGAGGCTGGTTCTGTGGGGTGGATTTTTGAGCGGCGTGGGTTATTGACTGTTGAGTTGCCACAGCAGGCGGATTTGGAGGTCGTTGAGCTGGACTTGATTGATTGTGGTGCTATTGATCTGGTAATCGCTAAAGAAGATCAAAGGGCATATGTCTATACTGGTGATCAGGAGACGAACTCGGTTGCTAGCGAATTAGGCAATAGGGGTTATCTTGTTGCACAAAAAGAGTTAACTTTTATGCCTAAGCAGACGGTAGCTTTGCAAAGCGAGACGGATGTCGAATTAGTGACGGATTTGATTGACTTGATTGATGATGATGAGGATGTGCAAAATGTTTATACCAATGCGGAATTTAGCGAATAGTTAGTTAGTCCTCTACTCAAAATAGATTCGTTTGGTTGTGTCAACCCGAGCTAAGATTAATTGTCTTGACGGTGATTGGTTACTCACCTATTATGGGTGAGCATCTAATCACCACTTATGGTAAAAGAATTAACTGATAAGCAAAAAGCCGTTTTGGATTTCATTGAGTCGCATCAGTTTGAGTTTGGTCGCTCACCTACTCTACGAGAGATACGCGAATATTTGGAGGTTAGTTCTGACAATAGCGTTCTGAAGCATATTAATGCTTTAGTCAAAAAGGGATTGATCCAAAAGGACGATACGCCGCGTGGGATTAAGCTGTTGAATTCAGTTAAGCAGAAGTTGATGGCAGAAACTATTTCGGTTCCTCTATTGGGTTATGTGCCTGCGGGTGGTCCTGCCATGCTGGAGGAGCGGGTCGAAGATACTATTTCTTTCGATGTTTCAGGTTTGGCTAATCCATCTAAGTGTTTTTGTCTAAGGGTTGAAGGTGACAGTATGATTAATGTGGGTAGATTTGATGGCGATTTGGTCCTGGTGGATACTGGGCTAAAGCCCCGAAATGGTGATATTGTTGTTGCTTTGGTGGATCAGGGCAATACAGTTAAGACTTATATTGAGGACAAGGTTAGTAAAAAGGTGTATCTGCAAGCAGAGAATCCAGAGTACCCTGATATTTATCCTATGGAGTCATTGGAAATACAAGGTGTTGTCATTAAGTTGATTCGTGACTATTTCTAGATTTGGCTCAGTTTGATTAGTCGAAATTCAAGTATATATTTAACCTCTTTTTTTATGATGTTGTTTTTTGAACTATTTTCTAAACCCTTGCCTAGGCAGAAGTTTGGTTTGTCTGAATTGGAATTGCTACAAAAGGTTAATAAATTGTCACAAGACCAGAATCATCGTTATCGTCTAAGCAATAGAATTGTGATGCGCTAAATATCTGCTAAGATCTCAGTAGATTATGAATTAAAGTAGATATTGATGAGTGGCAAAATTACGCCGATGATGGCTCAGTTTTATGAGATAAAGAAGCAGTTCCCTGACTGTATTATTTTTTTTCGACTGGGTGATTTTTATGAAATGTTTGGTGATGATGCTGTGTTGGCTGCTCAGGTTTTGGATATTACGCTGACATCTCGTGATAAAGGTGAAAACCCTTTGCCAATGTGTGGTGTCCCTTATCATAGTGCAGAAGGTTATGTTGAGAGATTGGTGCATCGAGGTCTTAAGGTGGCAATTTGTGAGCAAGTGAGTAATCCGGCATTGCCCGGAATTGTGAAAAGAGAAGTTGTCAGAGTTGTGACTCCAGCGACAACTGTTTCTAATTTTGATCGTGCCGATTTTGGTTCGCGTCCTGTTTTGGCTTTAGTTGCGGATCGCAAGGTTGCTAATTTGATTAGTGCCTATGCCAATATTTCCAGTCCGGAGGTTCTGGTTGAAGCTGTGGCTATTTCGGCTTTGCCTGATTTGTTTATGAAAATTCAGCCGGCTGAAGTGCTGTTGTCTGAAGCTTTAAAGGAGCATCCTTTGATTAATCGCTTAGTGACTGAGTTCGGTGTGTTGGTGAGTGTGGTGACTGAATTGAATGGTGCTGGGGAATTGGTTGCTGAGCATTTTGGTTTGAGTTCCTTGGCTGGTCTTGGTTTAGATGAAAATGAGAGTTTGGCTAGTCAGGCTGTTGCCCAGGTTTTGGCTTATTTCCGCAAGACACAATTGACCGATCCCAAATTCATTAATCAGATCCGGCGGCTTTTTGCTAGTGATTATCTTGTCGTTGACGCTACCACGATTGCCAATCTGGAGCTTTATCGAACGCAGCGGGAGGGGGCACTCAATGGCAGCTTGTTTAGAGAGTTGGATTTGTGTTTAACAAGAGCTGGAAGTAGTAAGTTGGCCGAGTGGCTGGTTTATCCATTGGCCAAAAAGGAAGCGATATTGTTTAGGCAAAGTTTGGTTGCGGATTTTTATGCTAATCAAGGGTTGTTGAGAGACATGACGCCATTGCTTAAAGATTTGCCAGATTTGCGGAGAGTTGTTGCAAGATTAGGGTTGGCAGTAGCTGGTCCGAGGGATCTGGGGGCGGTGCTTGCGGTTTTGGTAAAATTGCCAGCTCTTGTTGGGCTTCTGAGAGGGGTGAGTGCAAATATGGATCAGTTTTTAGCGAAAATTAGTCCACTACCTAGTTTGGCTGCTTTGCTCCAAAGTGCACTTCGTGAGGAGTTACCCAATGCTTTGGGCTCAGAGCAGGGATTTGTGGCTGATGGCTATTCTGCGCAAATTGATGAGATACGGAAAACTCGTGCCAATAGTCAGGCAATTTTGGCTAATTTTCTTGATGTCGAAAAGGAGCGACCGGGTATTAGTAATTTGAAGTTGGCTGATAATAAAGTGGTTGGTTACTACTTGGAAATAAGTCGTGGGCGGGTGGATTTGGTGCCCGATGATTATATTTTGAAGCAAACTCTAACTAATTATAACCGTTACATTACTCCTGAAATCAAAGCATTTGAGGAGAAAATGTTGGCTTATGCGAACGATCTTGCTGGCCTGGAGGCAGAAATATTCACTGATTTGGTTGCGAAAATCATGGCGAGTGCAACTGAATTGCAGCAAAATGCAGTGGTGTTAGCACAATTAGATGTTTTGGCATGCTTGGCGATATTGGCTTTGGAGCGTGGTTATGTGCGGCCGGAAATTACGGAAGGTAAAGAGATTGTGATAGAGGCGGGTAGGCATCCGGTGGTCGAAACGAGATTGGCGGCTCAGACTTTTACGGCCAATGATTTGGAGCTAAATTCCGCAAAGACTACAGTTGTTTTGACCGGGCCTAATATGGGTGGCAAGTCAACTTATTTAAGGCAAAATGCCATTATTGTTTTATTGGCACACATGGGTTCATTTGTCCCTGCCAAAAGTGCGAAAGTACCGATTTGTGATCGGATTTTTACAAGAGTTGGTGCCAGTGATAATTTGGCAAAAGGTCAAAGTACTTTTATGGTCGAAATGCAGGAATTGGCTGTGATTTTGCATCAGGCTACGGATCGAAGTTTGTTGATTATTGATGAAGTCGGGCGGGGCACGTCAACATACGATGGGGTAAGTATTGCCTGGTCGACTTTGGAGTATCTCCATGATCGCGTCGGTGCTTTTACTCTATTTGCAACGCATTTTCACGAACTGATCGCTGTTGCCGATGGCTTGAAAAAGGCCGCTAATTATTCGATGGCGGTTAGTGAAGTCGACGGCGAGGTTTTGTTTCTGCATAAGGTTAAACCGGGTGGTATTGCCGATAGTTACGGGATCGAAGTCGCGAAATTGGCCGGGTTGCCTGCGAGTTTAATCGAGGCTGCCGAAGTAAAGCTTAAAGATTTGGAAGCCAAAAGTTTAATTTTGCACAGTGATCGTAGGTTATCGAATTCGACAAGAGTACCTAGAGGGTTGGGGAAAAACCAAGCCCAAAATCAGCTTGCCATCTTTGCCGATTCGGCTGAGAATATTTAGAGGAAGCTCATAAAAAATCCAAAAATGCCAATTATTAAACTTGCTGACCATGTGGTCAATCAGATTGCTGCCGGTGAAGTTGTCGAACGGCCAGCATCGGTTGTTAAAGAGCTTATTGAGAATAGTATCGATGCTGGGGCAAGTAAAATTATTGTCAAGATCGTAGCTGGTGGCAAAGGGCTGATTTCTGTGATTGACAACGGTTCAGGGATTGCTAAATCCGATTTGGATTTGGTGTTTGAAAGACATGCTACTAGTAAAATTGAGAATTTGACTGATCTGGAAAAAGTACAAAGTTTGGGGTTTAGGGGCGAGGCTTTGGCCAGTATTGCCTCAGTGGCTAAAGTAACTTTGCGAACAAAAACAGAGGTTGCTGATTATGGGTATGAAGTTGTTAAGTCGGGATTGGAGATTGGTGAACCGAAGCCAATTAGCTTGGGAACGGGAACAACAATTATTGTAGAAAATTTATTTGCTGATGTACCGGTGCGGTTTAAATATCTAAAGTCGGAGCAAACCGAATTGGGGCATATTTTGGATGTAGTGACTAGAATGGCAGCTGCGGCGCCGCATATTCACTGGCAATTGTTTGATGGCGACAAGGAGAAGCTCAATTTAACAGCTACAGATTTTGAACTTAGGACTTTGGCATTTTTCCCCGATCATAAATTGGCGGATTTTATCAGTTTGAATTATAAGACGGATGATTTGGCAATCACTGGTTTGATTTTGAAGCCAAATTATAATCAAAAGCGCAGTCAGAAGCAGTATTTATCTGTTAATGGCCGGCCATTGAATGTTCATTTCGTGACCAAGGCACTGAAAGAAGCGATGTCGGGTTTAATGCCACACGATGTGACACCCGCTTACAATTTAAGTTTAACTATTGATCCTGCTGCTGTTGATATTAATGTTCATCCACGCAAATTGGAGGCTAGATTTTTTTATCAACAATTTCTTTATCAAAAGCTTCTACGAAGTACAATCGACCTTTTGACTAGTCAGGTTTTGACTCCTGATTTCAAGTTGGTTTCAACCCCAGCATTTACTGGTGGTCCTGCACCATATTCCAGTCAGGCTGGATCTGGTTTTGATTACAACTTACCCAGTCGTAACCATGGTAGCGTCAATGCGGCATTGGCGTTTGGCCAAAGTTTTAGTGGTCATATTACTAGTCCTAGTTTAGCTGAGGTTAATCAAGAAAATTTATCTGGCTTAACACCTCTGGCACAAGTGGCTAATAGTTATATTTTGGCTCTGAGCGAGGCGGGGCTGGAGGTTATCGATCAGCATGCGGCTCACGAACGGATTCGCTATAATTTACTCAAAACAGCTTATGAAGGTAGAGAAAAGGGTGTCCAAAAATTATTAGTTCCATTTGTACAACAATTGACGGCTTTGGAAAAAATGAAAGTCGCGGAATATCATGAGGCGCTAAAAGAAATTGGCTTCAGTTTGGAGCTAAGCGGTGATGAGCTATTGGTTGATGGGGTGCCGCAAGCTCTCTATAAAGAGGATGTAAAGCTACTAATTACGGGTCTTATCGCTGATCTATTAGCCGAACAAGTCGAACTCAATTCCTTAAATGAGCGGGTAGAAAGAGTTTTGAATTTTGCTGCTTGCCGCAGTGCAATTAAGTTTGGTCAAAATCTGACTAAGGAAGAAATGGTGGCACTACTTAACCAATTGGCGATTGCCGAAAAAGGCACAAATTGTCCGCACGGTAGGCCAACTAGGATTTGTCTTTCCTATAGCGATTTGGAGAAACAGTTCAAGAGGTAGCCTGAACCAAGGAATTTGGCTGTCTGTTGCGCTTGGTGATTATCAAGAGAAATTGAAAAGTGAGGGCCATTTGTGTCATCACTGTGGCTGGTAATTATTAAGAAAATTTGAAAAAGGTGTGTCATTTGCGTCACCGCAACAGACACACCTTTTTCAAATTTTCCATAGGAGTTGACTTTTTGATTAGTCTAAGTATACTCTGGTCGCTTTCTGCTCGGCATTTTAGGGGGTGAGCTTATCATTTAATAAAAAGAAAGGATGTCGAAAATGGCACAAGATGGACGTCGCTACGAGCTGATGTACATCATCCAGCCGGGTCTTACTGAAGCGGCTCGGAAAAAATTAGTTCAGGAAATTGCTACCGAAGTTGAAAATATTGGTGGTAAGGTTTTCCATGAGGATGACTGGGGTCTTCGTGATTTCGCCTATAGTATTGGCGGTCACAGCAACGGTTATTATTTTATTCGTTATTTCAATGGTGCAAATCCTAAAGCAATTGCTGATTTGGATCGTGATTTGCGTTTGAACCAAGATATCGTTCGTCATGTTATCTTCGCTCTGCCAAAAGAGTGGGAGATGCTCACATACGAAACAACAGATGAGTTGGATGCAGAATTACAAGCTTCTAAAGCTTCTAAAGTAGCTGTTAAAACTAAGAAAACAGTTGAGGCTAAGTCTGATGACAAGCCAGCCAAAGTTGATAAAAAGAAGCTAGATGACAAACTTGATCAAATCATGAAAGATGATGATCTAGGCTTTTAAAATAAATATTTAAACTAACCTATTTTTACCATGAGAAGTGTGAATAAAGTAATATTAATTGGCAATTTGACTCGCGATCCGGAACTTAAGCAAACGCAAGGCGGTCAGCCGATCGCAATTTTTGGTCTAGCGACTAATCGAACTTGGACATCTGCCGGACAAAGACAAACATCGACTGAGTTCCATGAACTGGTCGCTTGGGCTCGTCTAGCTGAATTCGCTTCGCAGAACCTTCGTAAGGGTAAACTTGTTTATGTTGAGGGCTATCTGAAAACCCGTAGTTGGGAAGATAAAGATGGTACTCGTAGATTTAAAACAGAAATCATCGTTCAAGATTTAATTATTTTGTCTAAACGTGAGAATGGTGGCTACGATGAGCCCCAAATTGATCCAGATATGGATACTCCAGTACTGGACAGCGACCATGGTGCCACTATGGACCCAATGGCTCACGACGAAGACCTTTTCTAGATTATAACTTTTCGTATCAATGGCTAATCCTGCCCAAATCCAAACTGTTACCAAGAAAGCTTGCCCGATCAAGGCGCAAGGTATCACTTATATTGACTACAAAAACTTGAAGTTACTACGCCAGTACACTACTCGTTATGGGAAAATCAGACCTCGTTACTACTCTGGTGTTTGCCTCCAAATGCAAAAGCGTTTGGCTAACGCAATCAAAAGAGCTAGACACATGGCACTGCTTCCATATGTCAAATAGTCTTTCTGTCAACAGAAACTAGCAATTAAATAGAGAAAAGCCTCGGTGACGATTGTTCACTGGGGCTTTTTTTGTTATACTATAAAGATTATTTTCTTCACCAAGTAGCTATGGGGCTAAAAAACCTAATCAAGATGCCTAAGTTGCCGAAGTTTAAGGACTTGGCTGGTGCCACAAAATCGGAGGCGATAGCACTGGAGAATATACCTGAGGATCTCTCGGGGAAATTAGCTAATGAGCTCGAGCGGCCATTGTTGGCCTGGCAAGCACCACAGTATATTCGCACACACAAGCCTGTTTGGTGGTATGTCGCTGCAAGCATGTTAGTTTTGGGGCTGTTTTTTTATGGCATCTGGAGTGGCGGTTGGACTTTTAGTGTAGCGGTAGTTCTATTCGCTGGTGTTTATTATATCTTTTTGGATCAAGAGCCGCCTGTCTATGAAGTGAAAATTACTGAAATGGGAGTTCGCTTTGGGCGGAAATTTTATCCGTATAGCATGTTTAAGACTTTTTGGGTGGATTATCACCTGCCGCATACGCGTGATCTGCATTTGATCCCCAATAACAACTACAAATACGAGCTGACAATCAATCTGATGGAGCAAAACCCGGTTGAGGTCAAAGCTGTATTACGCCGTTTTTTGCCAGAATGGGTCGATCGACGCAAAACTTTTACGGAATCAATTATTAAAATCAGTGGACTTTAACCAATTTGGCTTTGAGTGAAAACATGAAACCAGTTCAGAAGCATTTGCAAACAGAACCTGAGTTTAAAGATGTCTATCCGCAGCTTGAAAAAAGCAAGGTTCCACACCTTCAGGAGGCGCTTGCTGTTGAACTTGAAAAAGAGAAACTAAGTGAATTGGTTAAAAAATTTACAGATGATAAAGAGCAGCTGGATTTGAATGGTTTGGTCAATGCGATTTTGAGTTTGGATCAAGCAGAATTTGTGCGTGTAGAAAATAGTGTCAATGCTGTTGCCAAGCGCACCAAGGAGCAGCCTAATACTTTGTTGACACCAGGCGAGCTGCAAGAGTTTTCGCAAGTTATCACGGAACTGATTGGTAAAGCATTGGACAAAGACAATTTGGCTGATTGTCTTGATGAAACTGAGTTGGGGCAACTAAATAATTTGCTAAAAGCGAATGCATTACTAACAGGTTTGACAACGAGCCAGCGGCTAAATCTTTTGGATTATATGTTGGCTAAGAGTGATAATAACTTAAGTCTGGCCTTTGCCGAAGTTCTGATTGTCTCTGGCTTAGTCCCACAAGAGCTAGTTAAAGATTTGGTGGCTAAACACAATTTGCAATCTACAGCAGGAGGTCAGCGTATTGCCGCCAGTAAAGGCAATTGGCAGGATGTTATCTCTGCCAAAGAAAAATATGGCGAAGAGTTAAATAGTTCGATGCAAAAACTGGGGATAAAATTACCTCGAGGTATTGAAACTACAAATTGGGCGAAATCGAGTAAGGTCGCCAGATTGGCAGGCTCGCTGTATACTGGCGTAGCTGGGACATTGTCGATGGCGATGTTTGTTGGCCAATTGATAAAGAGTAAGGGTAGTATCGTAGGGCCCGATTTTCGATATTTGGCCTACGCATTGGCCTTCTATACTGGTACTGGGATTCTCTTGAATTTTGGACGCAATGATGAGACCTATTTTGATAAAATCTTGGATCGGGTTGGAGGTTTAGATAAGAGCAATAATACTTATTTGCAATGGCGTGATCAGATTAGTAGCTTTGTTTATGGCAACACAGAACAGCGACAAGTGTTGACTGGGCAAGCATTTATTGATGGCGTGACAAAGTTTAATGCTAAATGGTTTAGTTATAGTCCCGATCCAGACAAGACAGACAGGGCCAATAATCGTGAAAATGGTGCGGTGATGGCTAAGTTATATCGTGAATCGAAAACGAACCCGGTAATTTTATTAGACGAATATAAAAAAATAGTGGGGAGAGATTCAGGTGAAGATATTAAATTTATGCAAGCAATGTACGATCGTGATCCTCAAGCTTTCCGGTCTTTTTTCTTAAAAATCACAACAGCCTATTATGGCGCTGATATTAAAGTGTCTAACGATGTGACAGAAAAATTCGGTTATCAGGCAAAATATACTAACCAATCAGCTTAAACATGCTACACCCCTACTTCACAGATTGGACAGAGGCGGACAGCGGTAAGTTGATTAGGTTATTTTTGGCTTATTTGCACAGTCATCCTGAGCAGTTCGACGCTAGAGGGCTTGGCGATTTGGCTTTAATTGCTTTTTATCGCAGGACAACAAAGTTGAGCAATTTTGACTATCAGGCTTTGGCCTTGGCTTTGGCTGGAAATGAAAATTTGAAGCGGGAAGTTTTTGCTAAAATTAAGCCAGTAGTTGGTAACTATGCTGATTTGCTGAGTGGTTTTTTGCAACATTTACCAGGTGTCAGTTTGACTAATGAGAATGAGGAGTTGTTGGCCAGCGCTTTTCATCGTAGTTTGGGTGGTGGTTTAGCTGCTCCAGTACCTGTAGAAGCGCTTAATTTCCCAATTAGGGAGACAGCTTTTGTAGCTAAGACAGGGTTAGATGCTGTCGAATCGAGTCAGAAGAGTGAACCTGTAGATATTTTAGCTAAAACAAGAGGTTATTTGGCCGATGTGCCTGTGTCCACGGTGCCATTGTCTACTCCACAAAATACAACAACTTCTAAAGAGTTGAAAAAAATCAATGTCGATGTGAAAAATCCGAAACAGTCAGAAACCTATGTGCCAGCAAAAACAGCTAATGTTGAGGCTAGCTTTGTCGGTGGCCTGCCCGAATCGCAAGTTTATACGCCTAATCGTTTGCAGCCAAAAGCACAGCCTAAAGGAAAAAACAACTCGGACAAGGGTCAAGCTGATGCGCAAAAAACGAATCCAATGCTCACAGGTCTGAAAATTGCTGCTAGTACAGCCGCCGCCGGTTCAATTTTGGGGCTACCGGTTCTAAGTCAATTATTACTACGCTAACGAATGAAAATGTTTAAAAAATTAAGAAATATAGTGCCGCTGCTCCTAACTATTGTGGCAATTGTAGTTGGTACGCTGGTAGTTATGGTTGAGCCGAGTTTGGCTCAAGATGCAGTAAATTCGGCCAGTGATGCTAGTGCCGCCATTGCTAATGTTGATAATACAGATCCTTTGGTGAATGTTTATGATCAATCATTGGTGACTTTTGCTAGTTTAATCTCCATCGTTTTGTCGTTCTTGAATTATCTGATCTGGCCGGTATTGGTGATGATTGGGGCCTTGATGGATAATGATCTGATTACTGGGGCTGGGATGGAGGAGCGTTTATTGGTGATTTGGTCGCAAGTTCGTAATTTTATTAACTTAGGTTTTGCCTTTGCGATGGTCGGTATCGCAATTTACAATGTTTTCGGTTTTGATGTTGATGGTAATTATGCCATTAAGAAAGTATTACCTAGGTTTGTGTTGGGCTTAGTCCTTGTGAATTTCTCCTTTTTAGGCTGTAAAGTGATATTGGACGGGGCCAATGTGGTCACGCAGGCAGTATTCGCCATTCCTAGTGCTGTGCAAGCGGAATATAAAGATGACAAGTCCGACAAATTGGCACAAGAGCTATGTAAAACTGTCAAATCTATCGATGAATCCAGTGCTGCTTTTGTCCAAAATAACCAAGCAAATTTTGGTCAATTGTCAGAGTCATTATGTTCGGATAAAAGTACGTTCACCCCGTTTG
>CAZXGE010000010.1:0-1475 GCA_964640445.1 uncultured Candidatus Peribacteria bacterium | reverse complement strand
TCATTTAGCCATAATAATATGGCCTTGGTGATGGCGGTCCAGTTTGGACGGATTACCAGCTTATTAGATACTAGTGATTTTGTGCGGACAAATCCTAGTTTGCTAAATTTAGTTGTTAATACCCTCTTCTCAGTTACTTTGTATATTGTCTACGCTACATCATACATCGCTTTGTTGATGGTGTTGTTAGCTAGGGTGGTTGTATTGTGGATTGTCTTAGCTTTGTCGCCCCTGATCGCCCTCAAACTATCTTTACCGGAAGGTTTGGATATCGATGGGCTAGGTTCGATCGAAGAAGAATTCACGAAACATTTAGTTGCCCCGATTAAGATTGGGTTTGGGATGACCGTAGGGTTCATTATGCTTACCGCCTTGGAGCAAGTAGGCCCGACGGCTTTAAATGCTAGTTTCGCCAATCAGTTTTTGGCACCCTTCCCCGGTGTCTCTACGATCCAAGAGTTGATTATTATGGCGGCCACAGTCGCACTGACTTGGACGATTGTGATGGATGCAGCTAGTGACACTAGAGCTTCTAATTTCGTCGATACTATCAAAAATTTTGTGCGTAGTCGTGGTGAAGAGGTTGCCAAATTGCCGCTCTATGCACCGTTGGCTCCTTCTATTTCTTCGGCAGGCTCAAGTTTCAATTTTGCTGATTCAGTAAACTCTTTGAGCTTTAATGCTCGAGATTTTTTCAAACCAGCAGAAGAGAAAAAAGATAATGACACAAGCTCCCAGCCGGTTACATTAACAAGTTCTAATGTCATTACTAATATCGGTAAAATTGGCAGCTTGAGTCAAGCTGATGCCTTGGCAACTTTACGCACGATTTTGGCAGATGATAATCTGAAGAAGAGCGACAAAATTACACTAGAGAATATTTCCAATTTGGCTATTCAGGCCGATTTCCCTAAGGCACTTGATGTTGTAACTGAGTATGAGCGTACACTTAACAACAGTAAAAATCTGATAGATAAAAAACAAACCTTACAAGCCGCAAGCAGCAGTGCCGGTTCTAGTCTTGCTAGCGCTCTGAAAAAAATTGAGGATGGATTATCAGCAGCGACACAAACACCTAAAAAACCCTAGGTAAACAGAGTATCTATTTACTTTTTTTATAAATATACTATAATAACAAACGAACAAGAACATCATGTCAGCACAATCGGCTTATAAAGCCCCAAATAACAGCGATGATCAGAGAAAACCTGGTAGCCAGGATAATGATCCTAGTGCCAAAATTATTAGCTTAAATTCAAGACGGCAAGCTAAACAAAGTTGGTCAGAACTACGCAAAATTGAATCTAGGCAAAAACAACTAGATCGTGTTAGTAGTGCGGTTTTGGAGTTGCAGCCGGAGGCTAGTGGGCAAGAAAGGAAAAGTTTGTTGGAACTACAAAATTTATTTGGCAAAGCTGAGAATTTGGACCCTGAGGTAATTGATTTGGTCGATCAGTATTTGCATAGTTCGGATC